>JAGGRV010000436.1 GCA_021159445.1 Deltaproteobacteria bacterium
TTATATTATTTTCAACTCTGCCTGAAGAGCTCCGGCAGCCTTAATGGTCTGCAATATATCGATTAGGTCTCTTGACGAAACACCAATCGCATTTAGGGCACCCACAACTTCCTGGATCGTTATACCACTGGGAACTACCATTAATTTCTTCTTCTCCTCTGAAACACCAACGGTTGTTTCAGTTGTAACAACCGTTTGTCCACCTGGAGCTATTGTGACACCGCTCTCATCTTTAGCCGGGCTACTACCAACAGGTGGAGCAGGTGCGAACGGAAGTGGCTGAGACACCTGTTTGTCCTCTCTTATCTGAATACTCAAATTCCCATGGGCCACGGCCACTGTAGATATCCTTACATTCTCTCCCATCACAATAGTCCCTGTCTTTTCATTCATAACGACAACGGCCGCTGAATCAACCGGAACATCTAAATTTTCAATAGTTGAAATAAGGTCCATAATATTTTTATTAAAAGAGTCTTTCATGTGTACAGTGATAGAACCTGAATCAATAAGTTCTGCGTTAATATCACTTATCTGTGACCTAATAACCCCTGCCACTCTCTCACATGTTGTAAAATCAGGATTATGAAGATTTAAAGTAAATTCCTTTTTTTTATCAAAATCATACTTTAATTCCCTCTCCACACTGGCACCATTTGAAATACGTCCAACGGTAGTATGGTTCTTGGTAGTTTTCGCACTGCTCCCCCCAGCAGAGAATCCCCCAATAACCAGCGGCCCCTGTGCCGAGGCATAAACTCTGCCATCAGCTCCTACAAGTGGAGTCATAGGGAGAGTCCCTCCAAGAAGGCTGTCTGCATCACCAATAGAAGAAACTATAACATCTATCCTTGTTCCTATCTTGGCGAACGGGGGTAGTTTGGCAGTGACCATAACTGCTGCCACATTGTCCGCCTTAAGGGACAGGGTTTTGTTCTTCATGGCCAATCCCTGTCTGGTCAACATGTTTGCAAGCGTCTGATCTGTAAATCCATTCTTTACACTATCACCAGTTCCATCCAGACCTACGACCAATCCATAGCCATAAAGTTGATTGTCCCTGACGCCTCCAATACTGGTGATATCCTTTATCCTTGCGCTGTAGGCGTAAGATACGACAAAAAGACCAAGCATGAAAGAAATGATAATATATTTGAAAAGTTTTTCTGTCTTCATAGGCTTTAATTACAAATCTTAACTTCTAAAACGGCCAGGTCCAATCGATCGTTCGGGTAAGCCAACCAGGCCTCATCTTGTCATTTATTATACCATTACCTGTATAGACGATCCTCGCATCAGCAATGTACTGTGAAGATATCATATTATCAGATGTTATATCTTCAGGCCTGATTATACCAGTAATAACAATATACTGATTCTCTGCGTTTACCATTAGCTGTCGTCTTCCCTCTATGACCAAATTTCTATTATCAAGGACCTCGATAACTCTTGCAGTTATCCTCGCCTTCAATGTACCATCACGACTCGTTGCACCTTTGCCTGTAAGACTGTTCTTAGAACTACCCTCAATACTAATTGAAGGCTCAGACCCCCCCTTAAATATATCTCCATCTGTGAGATCTTTATTCCTCCTGCCGATATATTTCTCCACTCCCAAGAAGGATTTTATCCCCGCGAAGGTCGAGGTATCCTTGCTGGTTTTTGTATTTGCGCTATTCCCACCCGTTGAACTCTCGTCTACAACTATTGTAACGATATCGTTTACATACCTGGCCTTACTGTCTGTAAAAAGCGAACTGGCCCTCGTCTCCCCAGGCCAGATGCTTCCAGGGGCAGGAGATGGAGGTGTTCTTACGTCCTGAGCAACCGGGGCTGGTTGATCCATCTTTATTACTTTAGGATTTGACGCACACCCGATCAAAGAACATATAATAAAAAAAATGGGAAAAAAGCCAATCTGCTTTCGAATCCTGTATTGAATATAAAACACAGTCATAATCCTTTAACCTAAAATTCTACCTGAACCAGAGAACTCCCCATTACCCTGGCATATATGACATTTTTTGATGATATATTTTTGACCTTGATAATGTCACCAAATGCTCCATTCTGCTTTGACAAACCCATCGTCGTTACCTTAAGTGGACCTTTTTCAAACACGATTCTGACCAGTTTCCCCCTCTTTACCATCACTGGTTCCCTCAACATATTCCTGGTTATTATTGTATTTGGCTGTTTTATACTGGTACGGAGTCTTTTGCCCAACACATCGTTTATGTCCGTAACAACCCTTGGAGATATACGATCGAACCACTTTTTCACCAACTTGACATCATCCTTGCTGATGTTGGTACCTTTGGCCAGGTATCCTGTGCTAACGACCATATCTCTGAGCACTTCTAATCTTACCCTGACCGTTTTCTCCTTAAGGAAAACTTCTTTATCATAAAATCTAATAGTAAAATTAGAATACCCGATAAAATCTTCGTCTCTGATGCTTACAACCCGGTACGTAATGTCTTTTGCAGAAAGACCAACATCAGATATCTGAGAAAAAAATTCAGTGCGGACAGTCCCTTTCGGCCAGGGCATATTCTCATTAATATAATTAACTATAATGCTCTTTATTGCATTTTTACTTACCTCTGTTACAGGCGATGCATACAAATAATTACTCATAAACAACATGAGGATGACCGAGGATATAATACTCAACAGAAGTTGAAAAATATTTCTTTCTTTTGCTTTTTTCATTTACTTATTCTTGTATATAAAATAATTATTAAGTACCTTGCTATCTCTTAAGGTTATTAATCATCTGCAACATGGAATCCGCTGTTTGGATAGCTTTAGAGTTTATCTCGTAAGCCCTCTGGCCCACAATCATTTTAACCATCTCGTCAACAGCATTTACATTTGACATTTCAAGAAAGTGCTGTGAGATGGTCCCCAGTCCATCCTCACCGGGATTCCCTGTTATCGCTTCACCGGAACCATCCGTAACATCGTAAAGATTTCTGCCCAGACTGGTCAAACCCGCCGGGTTCAAAAAATTAGCCAGTTCAAGCCTACCACTTGCTATAGAGGTACCAATATCATCTGTTGCCGTCCATGTTCCACCGCTATCGACACTAAAATTAACTGTCTCTGCAGGTATGGTTATCTCAGGTATTAACTTGAGTCCATTAGAATTACAGATAGATCCATCCATATCAATCTTAAAATTGCCTGCTCTTGTATAGACAGTACGACCGTTATCATCTAATTGAAAAAAACCGTCCCCTTCAATCGCCCAGTCAAAATCATTTTCAGATTGCTGATAGTCTCCCTGAGAAAACATTTTTTGAACAGAAACAGGCTTTACGCCCATACCGATTTCAATGCCTGTCGGTAGTTGATTGCCTGAAGATGTCTCTACGCCTGATTTCAAAAGAATCTGATACATGAGATCCTGAAATTCCGCCCTGGACTTTTTAAATCCTACTGTATTAATATTAGCCAGGTTATTGGCTACTACATCCTGATTCATCTGCTGCGCCTGCATACCGGTAGCAGCTGTCCATAAGGCCTTTATCATGTCAATTCCCCTTGTTATTCACCGAAGTCGAGCGATTAGCTGTTAGCCATTAGCGTTTAGCTTTGAAAAATCAAGATATTACCAAAACATTCTGTAATCATTAAACTAATAGCTAACCGCTAATCGCTTAATTTAGGTATTCACTATAGTTTTCCAACGCGGTTAGTTGATAATTTGTCCTGCTCTTGTATAGTCTGCATTACTTTCTGGTATGATTCGAAAGAGCGTTGTATATTAATCATATCTATCATTTCTCTTGTGGCCTGCACATTGGAAAGCTCTAGATAACCCGATTGAATCTCAGGATTTTTTCTTATGCTTGGATCTGCCGATCCATCAGGATCCTGATAAAGACCCCTTCCAAGCCTATGGAGGGCAGACAGGTTACGAAAATCTACAATCTTCAATGTATCAACTTCATTACCATCTACATTTATTACGCCATTTTCACTGATCTGGATATTATCTCCCGTGATAACAATTTTCCCTGATCTGCCAAGCACATAGCTACCATCCTGTGTAACCAAGTGTTTATCCTTATTAAGTGTAAACCTCCCATCTCTGGTATAGGCCAGGCCATTTTTTGTTTGGATAACAAAAAATCCCTCCCCTTGCATAGCCAAATCCAAGACATTATCGGTCTTCTGCATAACTCCAGGGGAATAATTAGTCACCATTATCTGTCTAAGCTTGGATTCACCCGAGGCACCTCTGGGACCTCCTCTTGAAAAATATAGCTCTTCTGCCTTAAAACCAGGGGTATCAACATTGGCAATATTATTCGTAACGCTATCAAGCCGATTAATCTGCCTGATACATTCATGTGCTATTATACTAATACTATTGGCCATAGATCTTCACCTTTTCTGTTGTTATGAAGCAACTTATATGCCATAGTGGCCGTGACTTCTCACTTAAATTGAGCGATTAGCTGTTAGCCATTAGCGTTTAGCTTTAAAAAATCAGGGCATTACATTAATTAAAAATAGCACCCAACGGGTTCACCCTGTTGAATCCCCAAAGGGGGCAGCGAAGCTGCATTCAACAGGGTAAAGGTTTGTAATAACAAAACATCCTGTAATTATTAAACTAATAGCTAACCGCTAATAGCTAATCGCTTAACTTAGGTCACTAGGCAATTTTGTTCGCATAGGCAATTTTTTCCCGATATAAAAAAGGATCAACTACAGGTACACACACAGACTTTCACCCTGCAAAGTCCGCACGAGAAAAATCTCGCTTTTATTTTATCTGTCTCTC
>JAGGRV010000352.1 GCA_021159445.1 Deltaproteobacteria bacterium
CTGTACTTCAAGTGCCCGACAACAAAGCAGGTGCGGTGCCCTGTGAACGCTTACCATTTTTCATAGGTCCCAATCATGAATCCAGTCCATTGACCTATTGGGCGCCGGTCCCGCTTTGCAATACAGCCGTGGCCTTTTCAAGTATGTCCGGAGGGAATCCTACGATATTGTATATTCCAAGGAACCCTATTACCCAGATAGCTACCATGGAAAGGATAAAAAGTACAAAGCCGTATTTCACAAAATCTATAGGTTCAATCATCTTTTCGCCGGTGTCCGGATAGGTGCCCAGACCGTAAACAATGGCGTTATTCGGCGTACCCACGATCAGGAAATGCGCAAAGGAGGTGGCAAAGGCCACACCCAGACCCACGGCCCACGGTTCGGCGGGATTGCCGGTCATGATGCCCATGGGAATCACAATCGGACCCAGAAGCGCGGTGGTACCGGCATCAGACATGAAGTTGGTCATCATACCGGACAGACCTGAAAGTCCGACCCACAGGCCAAAGCCCTGGTCCATACCGACTTTCCCAAGGATTTCCAGGAAGGTCTGAGCAAGCCACATGGCCGCGCCGGTTTCTTTGAGAAGCGCACCAAGGGTAAGGGCACCGCAGTACATGAACCATGCATCCCAGGAGATGCCGCTGAGGATCTTTTTCCACTCTGTGGTCTTAAATACGACCGGGATCAGTAGCGCCAGGAGCGAGGGACCACCAAGTCCGAGACCATGTCCACCGAAGATCCACAGCATCAGGATCAGCAGGAGCATTCCAGCGGTTACATACTCCTTATAGGACATCGAGCCCATCTTCTTGGTCTCTTCCTTGATGGCTGCAAGCCCTGGAGTAAGGTCTTTGGTCTTGATATTTTTGCTGAAGAAGAGCAACATATAGACTGCTACCATGAGACCCAAGAAAGGTACTATGGGGAATCCGTATTTCATCCATGTAAAAAAGTCCATTGGCACATTGTATTCTTCCCAGAACCCCATCATGATAACGTTACGGCCGCCGGCTGCGGGTGATCCGATCCCTCCTACATTCAGGGCGAAGCAGAGGGTAAATAACAGAAATTTTGCAAGGGCCGGGTCGTGTTCGATCTTTCCCCCCTTTGCCTTGGCTGTTACCGCCCCGAAATAGACCGCTGCCATGACCGGGGTCATGAATGCGCACATGGCATGGGCCGATATAAACGAGCCTATCATTGACATGCTAAGGCACAAAACAAAGATGGGGACATAGAATCCCTTGGTCCAGCCCAGGAGCCAACTCGCGAGCCGCTTGTGAAATCCCACGTCCACAACGGCAACACCCATGGCAAGCACACCGAGCAGGAACATCGGGGCATCACCTGCAAATGTCTTGCCGATCATCTTGCGGGGAAGGAGATGGAGAAAATAGGCAAGAATCGGCATCAGTATCCCTGTCAACCCAATCGGCAGGGCCTCTGTGGCAAAATAGATGACCGCCATTGGGATGAGCCCAAGCACGATCATGGTCTTGCGGGCGGCATTCGGCAAGTCGGTTGCCACTTCCCAGTCAATCAATTTTTGGGCAAATCCGTATTTATCTACAATATCAATCACACTCTGCGGCGTCGGCAGTAAAAACCCGACCACGACAAAGATGCTGGCACCAACAATCAGCCACAACAGCTTGTTGGCCAGAATCCCTCCACCACCTGTATCATTTCCTACGTCATGACTCATTTAGAAATCCCTCCTCCTTCTTTAAGTAGCGCCTGAACGGAAACTCCAAATTTTGTTTTCTCAATTTAGGTCATGGACAATTAACGTATTAATGTTACTTCCTTTTTTAAATTCAAAATTTAGAATTCAAAATTGTGTCTAAACGGCCTTTTCGTTCAGACACTAATACAACTTTGGTGTCACGAAATCCAATCCTGACCCTGCATTACAATACGGACCTGGGTGAGCTAACGATGTCCTCAACCTTGGCCGCGCGGATGCGCTCCTCCTGCTCGGCCTTTCTATCATGGGCCTTGTCCAGCTTAGTGACCAGATCTGAGATCTCGCACGGTTTTGTGAGATAATCATAGGCACCCAGTCTCATTCCCTCGATAGCCGTGTTCACTGCTGCATGTCCGGTCAACAGGATTACTTCCGTCAGAGGCTTTATCCTCTTGATTTCACGAAGGGTCTCGATACCGTCAATACCAGGCATGAGTATATCCAGAACGACGATATCAAAGTTGTATTTCTTCACCGTCTCAAGGGCCTCCTCTCCACTATAGCAAGCGGTCACATCGTAATCGCGCATGGTCAGACGCTCGGACACAAGATCGACAAACTCCTTTTCATCATCCACAATCAACACCCTAGTTTTCATAGTTTGCACCTCCTGGCGACTAACTACTAAAGACGCAAAAACACGCAGGGGAAAACTTTTTGTTTTTACTTTGTTAAGCCTGCGAATTTTTCGCTCCTGTGGTCAGTCCTGTTTTTGGTTTAATTGCCGAAGTTTTGTGTAAAATTGCCTCTCACACCTTCTCAACCAGGTCATCGATATCGAAGGGTACTGTGAAAAAGATATCGTATTCTTTGCCACAATATGAAATAAAAAAAAACATGCATAGCGAGCTGACGACAGACTAAATGCATTTAAATGGTTTTAACATAATAGGTATTAAAAGCAAGAAAGAAGTTAATTCGCTATTTCTAGGTTCAAAGTGTTTCAGAATGAGACAATCCTATCCTGGCAATATGGTACCTGGCTCAAGTTTATCTGACAAGGCCAGATTTAATGCCTGCTCGTAGGGTCCGATAATGCTGTCAACGACCTTCACTTTTTTCCATGTAAGATACTGATAATGGACTTCTTCAATTCCGCCACAGATGACAACCGACACATCTTCTTTGATAACAAGGGCGCAGATTTCTTCTGAGGATGCGCCTGGTAGCAGGATAATCCTGGGTTCCCCAAGAATTTGTCCATTCCGCGCGCGGGCAATTACTACCTCGTTCGTCAGGTCGAATCGTGGTTCCACATGATTTTTTGATATGGTGATCAGTATTTTCATAATGGATCACCAGACACTATAATAGTCCATGCATTGCAGCACATATCTACTCCAACCCATACTGTTTTATCTTCCTCCACAGGGTGCTTCGCCCCCAACCAAGTAATTCCGCTGCCCGCCCGCGTTTGCCCCCGGTTTTCATTAGCGCCTCCATTATCATTCTCTTCTCTACGGATACCCAGCTCATAGACCCGGACGCCTCGGACGGACTCTCCAGGTTAATATCCAGCCTACTCACATTTTTCTCAGACTCTTGATTTTGATCGTTCGATGAAGGCCCCTTCTCCTTGGACAAAAACATATACTTTGGCAGATGTTCAGATCGAATCGTATTCCCATGGCATATAGTTACAGCATATTCTAAGATGTTGCGAAGCTCACGCACATTTCCAGGATAATAGTAACTCAGCATGATATTTAGGGCCTTCTGGTCGAGGCCCTTGATAGATTTTTTCAGGTTTGAGTTGAAGACATTCAGTAAATGGTCGATCAAAAGGCGAACGTCCCCATCACGCTTTCTAAGGGGAGGTAAGTGCACGCGAAGGACATTCAGACGAAAGAACAGATCTTCTCTGAATCTGCCCTGCCTGATGAATTCTTTCAAATCACGATGCGTTGACGCAATCACCCTGGCATTTACCTTTACCTTTTTCGAGCTCCCAAGAGGGAAAAACTCTTTGTCATCAAGAACAGTCAGGAGTTTAGCCTGAAGCGGCAGAGGCATGTCACCGATCTCTGTAAGATAAATGGTGCCGCCATGGGCCAGGCGAAACATGCCTGGTTTATCCGTATTCGCACCCGTAAAGGCCCCACGCATATAACCAAACAACTCCGATTCCAGAAGCGACTCCGGAAGCGCACTGCAATTTACCTTGATAAAGGGGTAACGTGATCTCTTGGAGGCCTGATGGATTGCATATGCCAGAAGATCCTTGCCGGTTCCGGTCTCACCTGTAATAAGGGCCGATGCATCTGTCTGGGAGATTACCGGTACCAGATCGAAGATTTCCTGCATCTTCGGACTGTGTCCGATAATGCCTTCCAGGCCGGACAGGCCGTGAATTTTCCTCCCAAGATCCTCCAAGATGGAAATGTCCTCCAGTGTTAAGACCATACCCAACAATTTTCCTGAAGAATCCTTGATCGGCGATATTGTAAAACGAATGGGGATATTCTGGCGCCTTCGATTGATAATGTTACCTTCTGTGGTTATGGATTCCCCTGTTTTGACAACACATTGCAAAGGGTTTCCTCTACGCCTCAAATTACTACGAAGGATATAATCAAAATAAATACCCCTGGCCTCTTCATCACTGTAACCGGTGAGTCCGCCAAGGAAGCGGTTTATCCCTAGTATCCGGTTCTTTTTGTCGAGAACTGCTATACCGTGTGGAACACCGTCAAGTACACGAAGCAGGTCTGCCTTACATATTATTGCAGATTTACTTTTTGTCATACGTTGTCAACTTCAGTAGTTTCCGGTTAGGTTTTTGGACATAGTTACTTTCACCAACACCATACTAACATATCGACGGCACTATTTTTATGAGTTTATATGAAAAAAGTGGCATCCTTCATTCTGTAGTTTACACTTTTTCAACATAGACGGATGCCAGCAATTAGCAATTAGCAATTAGCTATTAAGTAAAAACTTAATATAAAAACAGACTGTTAAGCTAAAACCTAACGGCTAATAGCTAATCGCACAAGTCATATTTTTTGAGGTATATTACCACTAAAAGTGTAAACTAC
>JAGGRV010000181.1 GCA_021159445.1 Deltaproteobacteria bacterium
ATTTTTGCTCTCCGGATGAACTCCAAAAAAAGCGACTTAAACTTTGCCATTGAAACTCCTTTCCCGCAAGGGGATGTCCATGTTCGGGATTGGGCAGGCACTTCGGAACGGTAAATCATGCTTATTTTTTACCTTCCAACACATCAATGCTCAATGCGGCGCCGGCCGCTCCGGCAAGACCCTTCATGACGTCCCACTCAGTCTTGATCTCGTGCAAAATAGTGGTCCAGGCGCTGTACTCTTTATGCCGGTCAAAAAATTCCTTATCCAGCAGATTCTTGTAAAGAGTCAGGGCTTTATCTGCTGAGCGTTCCATGGAAAATTCTTTGGCTCTATTCTCGGCAGCCTGTTTAATTTGCTGCATTTGTTCGGAAGAGAGCGCGGCAACCCATTGCAAGGCCGATGAGAATTCCTCGATGGTCTCGGGATGCAGAAGTCTGCCGTTGCGGTGATCCACCACAACCTCGCGAACTCCGGGTGCATCCAGAGCTACCACGGGTATCCCGGCTGCCATGGCTTCGGTCAAGACCATGCCTTGGGTCTCACTTTTTGAGGCAAATGCGAACACATCCATGGCGCGATAAGCGCTCGCAAGCAAGGGATATTTGAGAATACCGAGGGTGTGAAGGCGATCGGCCATTCCTTCCCTGGAGAAAATCTTCCGGATTGTATCTTCCGATGGACCCCTGCCGATAACCAAAAAATGAGCCCGCTTTTCGCTCTTAAGAAATCCGCTGATCGCTTTGACTAGAAATTCAAGATTTTTTTCCGGGGCAAGCCGACCCACATGACCGACGACAAAGGCATTTTCAGGGATATCCATGGCCGCCCGAAAGCCCGCTCCGCTACCCCGAGCGAATTTTCCCAGATTAACCCCGGTGGGAACGACATCGATCCGAGCAACGACCCCGCGCCGGCGGAGCACCGAAGCGACGCTTTCACTCGGGGCAAAGACCTGATTGCAGAGATTGGCGTAGCGGGTCGAAAGCTGGATAACGAATCGCTTGAGCGCTTCCGAATCGCCTGGAACGTAGTGGGTGTATTGTTCGTACATGGTGTGGTGAGTGAAGACAAGCGGAAGCTTATGGGGGATCGCCAACCGTAGTGCCGTTCCACCAATCAGAAAAGGATGATGGGAGTGAACGATATCGGGTTTAAATTCCTCGATAGCCTCTGTGAGGTATCCTGGGGTTGACAAAATGACAGAAAAATCGCTGCCATTGAAGCGCTGTATTGCCGGAATGCGGATCACGTCAATCTCGTTCTCCGGCATGTTTTCGAACTCTGGGGCGACGACCAGCACCCGGTGGCCTCGCTTGCGATACTCAGCCGTGAAGGCTTCAATCGAACGAGCCACCCCGCCTACGTGCGGGGTGAACGTATTGGTCATCATCAGAATGTTCATAAGGCGTCTCCTCGGTTTAGCTCGATGTAATTTTGATCCGGCTCGGCAATAAGGGGGGCAAAACCGGGAACCTGCACTTTAATGACAGGCGGTTCGGAGTGCCAGGCCCCTTGCCAGGAGATAGCAATCTTATCCCTCTCTGGTTCAATGGAAAGCCGGAGCGTGCCGAAGGAAGTCGGCGCGGGGCCGAAGGAAAGAGTCGACCTGCCGCCAAGCCAGCGCTGCAGAATCCCGGAAGCCAGGATCAAAGAATTACCTTCCTCGCGTACAAAACAATTCCTTATCATAAGCACCCACTCGGCAGCCGCCCAAACATGCTGGCCGTCACCCATGCATCCGCCCCGGGTATGGGGGTGAATCGCCTCGGGCCACTGACCCGTCGGCGATGCAAGTTCCGCAACCGAAGTCATTAGATCAAAATAACGTGGATTGCCGGCCCGCAGCAAAATCTGAGCCACATGCAGGGTCAGGTAAGCGTTAATCCCGGAATGGGTTATTTCATGAAAGAACCCCCCGTCCACAAAACAATTGGCAAGGAGAAAGTCGACTGTATCGAGCAAGCGGGTATCATCCGGCAGAAAAAGTCGCAGCGGATAGCCTGCGGCCAGAGAGCCGATTGCTCCCGAATCAAGCCGCCGGTGAGGAGAGGCGGGCATCGCGGGCCGGCCAAGGTGTTTGAACACTTTGTTCAGGCTGCGATCCACCGCTGCCGAGAATTCGGTCGCCTCACCAATGAATTCCTCTTTAGCTTTATTGTGACCCATAGATCCGGCAAGACCGGCGGCGGCATGCAAACCGGAGATTCCCCAAAAGTCGTCCCAGTAGTAGTAGTCATTAGGGCCAAGATGCTCGGCGCTGAAACCCGCGGGCAACAAACCCGAATGTGGAGAATTGTGATCGTCTGAGAGGCGTTTTTTAGAGATCCAGCGGGCGCCGCGCAGAATGGATTTCCACCAATTATCCTTGGGGGGACGACCGGTAAACCGGCAAAACCGGTATATGATCCATAGGGCCTCTCCATTGGAATCCCATTCCCCGTCCTGGGAGTGAAAAAAGCCAAAAGCATTTTGGCGGGCAGGGAAGCGGTCGAGTGCGCGCTCCGCGCGCTCAATGAAACCGGCACAAAGCAAGGCGTAAATGATAAATGCCGCGTCACGAAACCAGAACCGTTTGTAGGTAAAAGGACCTGGGTAAACATCACCGGGCGAGTTGAGAACCAGCGTTCTTAAAGCCACGTTATACAGGAGCTGAAAATCTTCATCAGGAATATGGAGTTCACAGCGGTCTCTCATGATTTCATGCCAGGATGCACTTGTGAGATGTGTTGGGGATCTGTCGATCTTTAGGGGCACGCTCACGACAATGTCCCGGGGTTTATCAGGTTCGAGCTTGAAAAGCGCTGCCGCAGTGGCCATGCCCGCTTCGCCTTTGACCTGGTTTTCCTCTGTGAGATCGCATAAATGGCTATAAACATCTCCGTTTCGATAACGGGAAACATGGTGCCTGTCGACAGGAACGCTGAATTCGACGGCGCGATGTCCGTCGATGGCCCAAGTCGTCCGATCGGATGAAAGGGCGATTTTGTGGATGAAGCTGACACCTTCGGGATTGTAGGGCCGAAGCGCTACAATGGCCCAGGCTTTGGTGTCGGCGCATGCGTTCAGTCTCATGCGGCAGGTCGGCGTGTCGTTTTCCAGTTGAACCTCCGCATGAGTGATTAAAGAAAGATTATCCTGATGCGTTTCGGTCTTAACGGCGAGGCTCTCGCCGAGATTTAGCCGCTGGACGGACGATGCCGAGCGTGAAGGAAGCAAGAAACGTCCATCTTCAGTCAGAATCCAGCCGTCGAGAGACCAGCCGTCGAAAAAGGGTGTGAGCAAACCCCGAGGATCGACGATGGGTAGTTCCGGACAGTCGGGCAATCCAATGGCCGTCCAGTTGCGATGTGTGAGATTGATGAGGGTGAAGGAAAAAGCCCGGGGAATAAAAGCGTTATCTTTGGGATCGAATTGACGATCGACCCAGTAGGGCCAGACCCAATCCAGGTTGTGCTGGAGTACCCGGCTGTTGAGAAGACCCCGTGCATGCAGCACCACCCCGGCTCGCAGCAATTCGATCGGCTCGTGAACCTCGGAGGGTTGAGCGAATCCACGGAGACGCGCCAGCAGGGCGATCGGATCAAGAAACCCGTGAGCCCTGGCAACGCGGCGAACGATAAATCTCCAGGGAAACCATTTTAACCATACCATCACTCACCTCTTGTGTGTTTTCGGACATCCAATCCGCATGAAAATATTCCTCTGTAAAATCCTGTATTTTACAGCATACGCTTTCAAGGCAATACTTTCCTCGAAATATACTGACCAAGGGCTCTCCGTGCCAAGTGAGTGATGTAAATGACCGCAACAATTGCAATGATAATGCCGATGCCGTAAATTGTCCATTCCATCTTGGATCTCGAAGCCGTGCGTGAACCGATCGTCGCGAGATCGGCGGCAAGAGAGCCTATATATACGTTGGTGATCGTAAAGGGGATAATTCCGAAGAAAACCCCGATGACGAAATCCCGCAGGGAGATTTGCATAAGCCCGAACAAATAATTGGAGAACTTAAACGGAAAAAACGGTACAAGGCGGGTAAGCAAAACAAACTTTCAGCCTGCTCGCTTAAATTCATCGTTAACCAGCTTCAACTTTGGATGGCCAAGGAAGAACCCTGTGGCCCTTTTGCTGAAAAAATACCGTGCAATCAAAAAGGCGATCGTGGCTCCTATCGTTGAACCGATAATTACATACAGCGAGCCTCTTAAAATACCAAACATAAATCCGGCGCCAAGGGTGAAGATAACCCCAGGCAAGACAAGCACGACCACTAACATATCGATCAAGATGAACAGGAACGGAGCCCAGGCGCCAAGCCCATCAATCCATTCAAGAAAGCTTACCACCTGGAATTTCCCTTGAAAATAAAAAAGATTACACTGAAAAAAGTCCTTTTTGAGCCAGCGCCTCGAAATAGCTATATAAGTTTCGTATACGTAACTTATACATTACGAATATGTTTTCATTATATCTTTAGTTTGACGAAGACTTTTTGCAGTGTAATCAAAAAAGGGCTCCGACAAACGCGAATAGCAATACGCTGCTGATTACGATGCGCCACTTTAAAGATAGTCCCAGAGTCATGTTTTCCATCTCTTATGTGTTCTGTAGTTCAACTTCTGTATGGATTGAAAGATAAAGTTAATGATTGCTCTCGTAACACTTTTTAAACGTTTCATCCATCTTCAAATCATTTTAGCTAACTTTTACAACCTAAGTTGAGCGATTAGCTGTTAGCCATTAGCGTTTAGCTTTGAAAAATCAGGGC
>JAGGRV010000595.1 GCA_021159445.1 Deltaproteobacteria bacterium
GTTCGATGATTACCAATTTTTTGAACGGCTTTTTGATCGCCTGATTTTAACCGTTATATGTAATAAAGTAAGCAAATATTTTAAATAAAAGGACAGCAAAGAAAATGAGATCAAAAGCAGGCAAAGAGGAGGTTGAGCTTAAACCCAATCACAATGCAGATAACATCAAAGAGGTTTCTAAAAATATAAGTTCCAAAATTTTAGAGATGTATGATGTTTATAGCTATAGGCATGCTGCCGCTATTTTAAAAAATTCATTTCCGAATGAACTGAAGGAAATTGAACAAGCTTTAACAAAATTTAGAATAACATTAAAAGATATAGCTTCTCCTGGTGGGAATGAATCTGTCATACCAAAACAATTTTCTGAATATTTACGCCCTTACAATTGGTTTGAGACTCGCATTCAAGGCGATCTGATTATTCAGGTTTCAGAACAAAGTGAAGAGGTTTTACCTTCCGGGAAACTTAAAAAACATAAATTACCTGAAAAGCCTGCTATTGTTTTAGAAAACTATATTGATGGACATAAAATTGATTATGTCAAAGATAGAGTTGCTCTTGACATGGAATGGAATAGTAAAGATCAGACATATGATCGCGATTTATATGCTTTTCGAATGTTTCATGAATGTGGTGTTATTAGCGTAGCTGTTTTAATAACTCGCAGTGAAAAGCTTAATAAAATATTTGATATTACTCCATTGTTAAAAAAGGATGGTAGTATTGACTACGATAAAGATGGAAATGAAAAATTATGTAAACAAAAATATGGGGCAAGTACTACATGGATGGGAAAATTGTTATATCGCTTAAATGCTGGTCGTCATGGAGGTTGTCCTGTTTTGGTCTTTGGAATTAATCCAAGTGTTGTTACAGATTGGAAGAAATAAAAGGAGATAGAAAAATGAATGCATCAGATGATTTATTAAACTTCATTGGTAAAAGAAAGTTTTCAACAATACTTGCCGATCCTCCGTGGCAGTTTCAAAATCGCACAGGGAAAATGGCACCAGAGCATAAGAGATTATCTCGTTACCCAACATTGAAATTACAAGAAATCAAAGATTTGCCTGTTGAGGCTATCGCAGAAGACAGAGCACACCTTTATCTGTGGGTTCCAAATGCACTTTTAGCAGAGGGTATGCAAGTTATGGAATATTGGGGATTCAAGTATAAAACAAATCTTATTTGGTATAAGATCAGAAAAGATGGTGGCCCTGATAGAAGAGGAGTTGGTTTTTATTTTAGAAACGTGACTGAAATGATTCTCTTTGGTGTTCGTGGTAAAAACATTAGAACATTGCAACCGGGGAGAAGCCAAGAAAATATTATCTCTTCACGTAAAAGAGAGCACAGTAGAAAACCAGATGAACAATACGGCTTAATAGAGTCTTGTAGTTGGGGTCCTTTTTTAGAGCTTTTTGGTAGAGGAACAAGAGAAGGGTGGACAACATGGGGTAATCAAGCAGAAGAATATTCACCTGATTGGGAAACCTATTCAAACCATTCTCAAGTAGCAAAAGTTGTTCCGTTTACGAAAGTTAACACGGGGTGAAATCCACACAAATTTCATTATGGACAACCATACATTCGCTTTACCCATATAGATTATGGTAATACCTTATGAGATACTATATATCTGATAATATAATTGATTTTGAGCAACAAAATATGGTTGCGGAGAGCTCAGTTTCACCATTTTACTATGATGTAACAAACAAAATAAAGCTCTATAACTTAGACACATTCTCATTCTTTAATAACATACCTGATAATTGTGTGGATCTAATTTTTGCTGACCCCCCATACTTTTTATCTTCAGGCGGTATAACTTGCCATAGTGGAAAAATGCAAAATGTAAATAAAGGAGAATGGGATAAATCAAAAAAAATTAATGAAATTCATGCGTATAACAAAAAATGGTTATCCGAGTGTAAACGTATCTTGAAAAAGAATGCCACAATTTGGGTTTGTGGAACATTTCATAATATTTTTTCTGTTGGATTTGCTTTGCAAGAGTTGGGTTTTAAAATATTAAATAACATAGTTTGGGAAAAGAAAGACCCTCCGCCTAATTTAAGTAAAAAATATTTTGTTCATGCTTCTGAACATCTTATTTGGGCATCAAAAACAAAATCCTCTAAACATATATTTAATCATGATATGCTTAAAATGATTTCAAATAGAGAGCCAATGAAATCAGTATGGAGAGATATATGGAAATTGCCAGCAGTAGATCGTTCTGAAAAAGTATTCGGTAAACACCCGACACAAAAACCAGAAGAAATTATTAAGAGAGCTGTAGTTGCATCAAGTAATATTGGTGATTTGGTTTTTGATCCGTTTTGCGGCAGTGGTACAGCAGGAGTTGTGTGTAAAAAATTAAGTAGAAGTTTTGTTGGTATTGATAATAATGCAGAATATTTGGATATAGCCCAGAAAAGATTATTGGCTGTAACTTGCAGAAGGAAAACAAAAAAAGTCACATAACAAATCGCTGCACTGGATTTTTATTCCGCTACGCTCCATAAAAACCAGTGAGCTCAATCGTTGGGCGACAGAGAAATATTTGAGTGACGACCTGCACAATAGTTCTAACGCTGATCATTGTTTTTATTGTACAGAATGCAAGTATGCATAAGGATATTGTGAAGAGCACATCAGAAACCACGAGCTCGTCCTAAAAGATGATGCATCTAATTACGAGGGTCTGTAATGGAAAATGCTAATAAGGTATCTGACTTGGGAAGCCATCTGCTCAGATCGCTGGTGTTGATGGTTACTGAGGACTGTAATCTGAGGTGCGAATACTGCTATGTTCGGAAACGT
Organism: Deltaproteobacteria bacterium; assembly: GCA_021159445.1. GTDB lineage: Bacteria > Desulfobacterota > Dissulfuribacteria > Dissulfuribacterales > UBA3076 > UBA3076. Next base: position 2,833 of record JAGGRV010000595.1, read on the forward strand.
CCAAACAAGATGGATATAGAAACCGCAGAGCAGGCTGTAGATTTTCTGTTTTCTGTTAATCGGGTTTGCCCTGACATACTTGAGATAGGTTTCTTTGGTGGTGAGCCAATGATGGAAGTTGGTCTGATAGATCATGTATGCTGCTATGCCAGAGATAAGGCTGGACAAATCGGGTCACGTATCGGGTTTGCTATGACGACGAATGCTACTATGTTCAGCGATTACGGTAAGCGAGTTATCCGTGAGCATAACATAGGCATTACATGCAGTCTGGATGGGATGGCGGAGATCCATGATCGATTCAGGAAGACCAGGTCGGGGCAGGGATCATTTCATTTTATTGAAAAAGCTATTCCTTTTCTTGTCGGCCTCACGTCAGTGAATGTTCGTATGACCGTTATGCCCGAAACAACATCTGAAGTGGTGTCGAGCTTGCGATGGTTGATCAATAAAGGGCTGAAGCGATTTTCGCTGTCCCCCGTCATAGAGGCTAGGTGGGATGGAAAGGGGCTTGGACATTTGGTTGATGCATGGGAGGGACTGTATTCTCTTCAGGAGGAATTCAAAAACAGTGGAGTAGTGATTAACAATATCGGTAAAGTGGAAAGCTTGTTATGTTCACCAGATTCCCGAGGATATGGGTGCGGGGCCGCCCGTAGCATGGCTGCTGTGGATTCGGGAGGACGTCTGTATCCGTGCCATCGTTTTGTCGGCTATTTTCGAAACAGTCCTGAACAGTCTATTGGTGATGTGTTTAAAGGTTTCGACGACCAAAAAAGAAAGAATTATATTACGAGCAATCTTGTGGCAAATCAGTCAGGTTGTGGGGCTGGACTTTTTGATGATTCTACGATGCCGCCAGATAAGAAATGCAATACTTGCCTGCTCCAGCGTGTGTGTGGCAATTCCTGTATTGCGCTCAATGAATATTTGACAGGTGAGCCGCAGCGTCCAGCGCAGATCAATCGGGTTCTGTCGCAGATTGTCATGAGCACTCATATTAGAATGAAGAGCGGATTGGAACTGTCCAATCAGTTGTGTAAATAATATCCTCAACTTTCGGGGTTAAAATGCGCTTCAATAATTTCAATACGTTACATAGATAAAATCACAAACTTTATAGCATTATAAAGAGCTTTTACAAACTATATTTTGGCCATATGCCTACATAACCTGGTGGAATAATATACAATTACACATTAACCTCAAGTCCGAAAGTTGAGTAATATCTAAAAACAGGAGGTAATGACCCATGGTGGAAAAAAGTGACAAACAAAAAAAGGCGGAAGAACTAGCGCAGGAACTCTTCACAGGCATGAAGCCAGAAGAGATGCCGTCTGCTGATACGCTTCTGAGCGCTTTGGAAATAGCAAAAGGGGTCAAAGTGCGGTTGAGCCCGAATGCAGTGAAGCGCTTTCTGGACAAGTTGGGGAAGTTGACCGGTGAGGATGTGGCTGAGAAGCTGCGTTTGTGCGGATGGCCAATAAATGATTATGTGTGCAATCCCTGTGACTGGAAGGATGTTTGTATCCAGTGCGATTGGGAAGATGTGTGTATCAAGTGTGATTGGAACGATTGTCTGCCCGGCCCCGGCGGAACCGTTGACATTGATCATCCGCCGTCACCTAAGTAAAGACGGGAGATTAAAGATGTCCAAGAGGCCATGATGAGTTCAAAGCAATGAAGGCATTGGAAGCGGTGAAGGGTGCACAGACGCTGAACGAACTTAGATCGAGGGTCGTTGTACACCCGACAGTGATTGCCCAGTGAAATCGTAAGCTGACAGTACAACTCTGGCCGAAGAAAGCGAAGCTCAACCTGACGCTGCACTGGACGGGGAATCCGCTGTCGCTCCTTCCCCGCCAGTGAGCTAACCGTTCGGTGTAGAAAAATTAATTAAATGGCTAAATTTTGCTATATTATTGCAGGGCC
>JAGGRV010000339.1 GCA_021159445.1 Deltaproteobacteria bacterium
TTTGAAACCTGAAAAAGGCTGTTGGCTGTCAGGGGGGAAAGTGAATAATTACGTTTCAGATGGTCGTATTATCTGATAGCCTACAGTGTTTTGAACCTTTTTGTTCCAATTACCCAAATTTCTAATTTCCAATTTCAAGTTTCCAGCCGTCAACTGCTACGGAATTAAAATAAATAAAATACCTTTAATCTCTCAATCCCTAACCTATCCGAACAGTGGAATTTGAGGAAGGCCGTTTGTTTGATGTTCCAGCTCGGCCATTTCCGCCAGAGACGGCAGGTCTGACAAATCCTTTAATTCAAATACTTCTAGGAATTGCCGGGTCGTGCCATAAAGTAACGGGCGGCCGGGAAGGGCCTTTCTGCCGACAATTCTGATGATCTTTCTGTCAAGCAAGAAATGCAGGGTGCCGCTGGCGTCCACCCCTCTGATACTTTCAACCTCTGCCCTTGTTGTTGGCTGTCTGTACGCCACAACGGCAAGCGTCTCAAGGGCTGCCCTGCTGAGTCTTACCGGACTTGACCTCTTGAGCCTGAGTACCCAGCTTCGCAAATTCCTGCGGGTCTGAAGACGAAATCCCCCAGCTACCTCCTTGAGTTCAAAGCCGCGTTTTTCGTCGTTGTAGTCCCTCTGGAGAATTTTCAATGTTGTGATTATAGCACCCCTGTCATATTCAGGCAAAAGTTGAGTGAATTTTTTCAACCCAATAGGCCTGTCCGCTACCAATAACATGGCCTCAAGAATAGATTTTAGACTGTGCTGGCTGGCTGCCATAGAATCGTCAGGTGAGAAGGCATCTCGATGATGGGCGCATTCACATGTTGGGGGACCTAAATTTAGTAATGAACATCGAACATCGAACGTCCAACATCGAATTTTGAATGGGAAAAGATGAAGAAACAGAAATAGCTGTTGAATGTTCGGTATTGGGTTTTTGTTTTTTCATTCGATGTTGGACGTTCGATGTTCGATGTTCGATGTTCATCTTTCAAAACGACCACATATTCCACGGTTCCACTGCCCTTTTTTTCAGAGTTCTATGGCTTGAGCCTTTTCAACACCGTCCTGCTTCAGGAGACGGGAAAGGACATCGGGTCCTACCGACTCATCCGTGGTCAGAAGTATGACATTCCTATGATGGTCCGGATCCTGTCCTACCTGCATTTGGCCTATGTTAATGTTTGCCTCACCTAGGGTGATACCGATTCGACCGATTACCCCCGGACGATCTTCATTATAAATGAGCAACATGTGTCCTTCCGGCACAGCCTCCAGGCAGAAATTATTGATTCTGACAAGACGGGGTTCTTTTTTCCCGAGCATGGTTCCTGCCAGAGTATCAGTGCCATCGGCTGTCTTTACTGTGACGGTGAGGAGACTGGTAAAGTCCTCAGATGTCTTGCTTTTGGATTCCGTGACTTTTATACCCCGTTCCTCAGCAAGTATAGGGGCGTTTACAAAGTTCACTTCTTCCCTGAGTATTGGGAAAAGGAGGCCTTTGATTACTGATATGGTAACCGGTGCAGTGTCAAGGTCTGCTATATCTCCTTGATAGGAAATGGTTATCTCATCCACAGGTGCAGTAGTGAGTTGGGCATGAAAGGCCCCTAATTTATTAGCAAGACTGAGGACAGGGGCCAACTGAGCCAGGGTCTCTTCGCTGACTGATGGCATATTTACGGCATTTCTCACCTCACCCTTTGTGAGATAGTCTGAGATTTGCCTGGCAACAGCCACGGCAACATTTTCCTGGGCCTCTCTGGTTGAGGCACCGAGGTGAGGGGTACAGATAAAGTGATCCAGGGAAAATAGAGGGTGTTCTTTGCCTGTAGGTTCTGTTTCAAACACATCCAGGGCCGCACCTGCCACCTTTCCTGACTTCATGGCTTCGTATAAATCCTGTTCGTTGATGATCCCGCCACGGGCACAGTTTAGCACCATGACCCCATCCTTCATCTTATTGAAAAGCTCGGCATTGATGGACCTCTTTGTTTCTGCAGTCAAGGGGGTGTGTATGGATATGTAGTCAGCCCTTGCGAGGACATTGTCAAGGTCAGTCAACTCCACTCCAAGTTTTTTAGCCATTTCCGGACGTATATGGGGGTCAAATGCCACAACTTCCATTTTAAGACCTTGAGCGAGCTGTGAAACAATGCTTCCGATCCTGCCAATACCTATAATTCCAAGGGTCTTCCCTGCCACCTCTTGACCTGAAAAGCGCTTTTTCTCCCACTTGCCCGACTTCATTGAGGCGGTTGCCTGGGGGATGTGGCGTGAGAGCGCCATTATCATGGCTATACTGTGTTCTGCAGCGGAGTTGGTGTTTCCCCCCGGAGTATTCATTACAACAATACCCCGCTTGTTGCAGGCAGCAATGTCTACATTATCAAGGCCTGTACCGGCCCTTCCCACCACCTTCAGTTTTTTGGCAGCATCCACTACTTCCTGGGTCACCCTGGTATTGCTACGAATCACCAGGCCATCAGCGTCTTGAATGATCTCCAGGAGTTCCTCTGGCGAGAGCCCGGGACGCTCCTCTACATCTAGGCCGGCGGCTTTAAAAATTTCAATTCCATCCCTTGCTATAGGGTCAGCTACTAGGACCTTCATATATTATTCCTTGTCCTTTCTAAAAAATAAAATCCTTCCATTTATTACTGTTTTGGAGGCAGAAAGTCAAAATCATTACCTGATTCCGCTGAAAAAACCCAATCTGCGGCGTTGCTTCAATTTTTCAGTCACTGCGACGTACGATAAGTACGTCTCATGCCTGGAAAATTTCGCGCCTTGCATCTCGGGCTTTTTGAGCGGAATCATGTTTCAGACTTTGTGCAGTATAATCATTACATTACTTATTTTGAGCAAAGTACGCCTCGGCAGCAGCGACGCCCTTGCCCAATTCCAATGGATAGCCGAGTTGATTAAGCGCTCTCTCCACTGCGGCCAATGCTATGATCATATCCCATTCATCCAGATGCCCCATATGGGAAATGCGGAAGATCTTACCCTTGGCCTGGGCCTGGCCGCCTGCGATGGTGATTCCATAATCCTCTCTCAGGATTTTTACCACATTCTGTCCGTCTATTCCCTCCGGGGACTTGATGACTGTTATGGCCTCGGACGGGGCCATGGAAAAAAATTCAAGCCCCATGGCAGTCACTCCTGTTTTGGTGCCTTCTGAAAGACGCCTGTGGTGGGCAAAAAGGGCGGGAAGCCCGGTTGCCCGTATACTGCGAAGTACCTCTGCAAGACCGATTATAAGGGAGACCGCAGGGGTGAAGGCAGTAGTCTGTTTTCCAAGGGCCTTTTTTTCTTTTAAAAAATTGAAATAGTATTTTGGCAGCTGCGCTTTTTCTACAAGCCCCCAAGCCTTTTCGCTGATACTAACAAATGCCAGGCCCGGTGGCAGGGACAAAGATTTTTGGGAACCTGTTATCACCACATCTAGACCCCAGTCGTCTGTCTTAAGCTCGTAAACCCCAAGGGCACTTATGGCATCTACCACCAGGACCGTGGTAGGCCTTTCCCTGACCAGTGTACCCAGTTCTTCCACAGGGTGTTTGACACCGGTTGAGGTCTCATGGGCCTGAACAAAAACGGCCTTGGCATCCGGATTGGCGTCCAGGGCCTTCTTGACTTCCTGTGGGTCAACGGCTTCTCCCCAGGTGACGTCTATGTTTACTGCCTTTACTCCATAAGTATTGCATAGCTCATCCCAACGCTCGCCAAACTTCCCTCCCCGTATCACCAAGGCCTTGTCTCCAGGAGAAAGCAGGTTGACAACAGATGCTTCCATGCCTCCAGTACCAGAAGACGCCAGGATCAAACAGTCATTTTTCGTTTGATAGAGATATTTGAGGTCCTCTCGGACCCTGGTGAGTATGGCTGAAAATTGAGGTGACCTGTGGTGGATGATAGGTTCTGACATTTTTGCCAGAACATCAGGTGCCACAGTCACAGGACCTGGAGCCATGAGATATCGTTTGTTCATTTATTAACTCCTTTTATATGCTCGTTTTTCCACATGTCTTTTGCTATTTGATCTCTGTCTTGTCAAGGGCATGGTGGTTTATTTTTTAAACGCCTTCACTCATAGCCTTCTCTCACAATATAATAACAAAATGCGAAATTTTTCAACTGGAGCAATTTACTACTAAAGAGGCTTTTGCAAAATTTATGGATTCGGTCCGAAGCTCATGAGAGGTAACCGTTCACACTCCCTGGCAGCCGATAGGCTTTTGCAGGGTTTCAACCGCGGGCAGATTGCACCAAAATGCGTATTCCCAACGGATTATGCTTTGAAACCTGAAAAAGGCTGTTGGCTGTCAGGGGGGAAAGTGAATAATTACCATGAGAGTGATTATTACACTGCAAAAACCTTGAAACATGATTCCGCTCAAAAAGCCAGAGATGCAAGGCGCGAAATTTTTCAGGCATGAGACGTACTTATCGTACGTCGCAGTGACTGAAAAATTGAAGCAACGCCGCAGATTGGGTTTTTCAGCGGAATCAGTGATTATTTGATCAGGTTTGACAATCAAAGTTGGCCAAATTAAGGTGCCTTAAATGTAGATAGAGCGGGCGATTAGCTCAGTTGGATAGAGCGTTGGCCTCCGGAGCCAAAGGCCGGGCGTTCGAGTCGCCCATCGCCCGCCATGGTGAGTAGGAAAAGGGACAGGTACACCCATAAATTGCATTCCACCCCCATTTTTATATGTTACTTGAGAGTCCAAAGTTCTCTCGTCATGCCGGACTTGATCCG
>JAGGRV010000598.1 GCA_021159445.1 Deltaproteobacteria bacterium
AAGTACCGGACAAGTGCTGGACAAGTTGAACATCCTGGCATTCTGTCGCACGGAGCGATCTGTAAAAGAAATGATGACCTTCTTTAATATGAAACATCGTGAAACTTTTATGAAAAATTACATTCACCAGTTAATCGAAGAGGGCATTCTGACCATGACTATACCGGACAAGCCGCGTAGCTCCAAACAGAGATATGTGACAACGCCAGCAGGAATAAAACAACTTGAAAGACTTCATTAACTGTAAAGTCGGCAGGAACTGAAAAGAAGGCACTTGAACTGCCCGGTTTTTTTAGGCCAACCAAGGAGTGGGACCTATTGGTTATTAAAAAAGGTCAGCTCAGAGTTGCTATTGAAGCCAAATCCCAGGTAGGCCCTTCATTCGGGAACAATTTCAACAATAGGACTGAAGAGGCTATGGGAAGTGCCCTTGATTTATGGACAGCTTTTAGAGAAGGAGCCTTCAATGGGGGAGCTCAACCCTTCATAGGTTATTTCTTCATGTTAGAAGATTGCAAGGCCTCAACTCGGCCAGTTGCCCCATTTCCTCTGGAGCTGGCATCCCGTCTTGTTAGAATGTTTTCATTTCAAGACGATACAGTTCTTGACCCTTTCTGCGGCACTGGGACAACCATGGTGGCTTCCCTAAGATACGGTAGAAACAGCACGGAGAAAAAGACAAGTGAGACTGAATAATTATTTTCTTCCCGTTCCCTTGGTTGTGGGTCATGGGCAGCTTATTTTTTCGTTGTGCCATCGTCGCCGGTGACCTTGAATCTGTGTTGCATATGTGATATGAATAGCATCATGAAGACAGCAGTAGTACACGCACGGATCGAGCCAGAGACCAAGGTGAAAGCAGAAAGCGTCCTCCGTCGCCTTGGGATCACACCAACTGAAGCCATTCGCATTTTTTACACTCAGATCTCGTTGAGAGACGGACTTCCATTTATGGCCGAGATCCCCAATGAGGTCACGGAAGAGACCATTGCAAAGAGCCAGCGAGGGGAAGAAATTACGGAGTTTGGTTCCCTGGATGAGATGTTCCATAACTGGGAGATATGAGGCGACTATCTCAGACGCGTCAGTTTTCCCGTGATGTAAAGCGGATAGCCAAGCGTGGTAAGGATATCGCCAAACTAAGGAAAATCGTCAGAAGACTTGCTGAAGAGCTTCCGCTTGACCCACGGCACCAAGACCATCCGCTCATCGGAAAATTGATCAACTGCCGAGACTGCCATATTGAGTCCGACTGGATCTTAATCTACTCCATGGATCAGGAGAGCTTACGCTTGGAGCGCACGGGAACTCACAGCGATCTCTTTAGGAAGTGAGGGGCACAGCCTGATTACACTGCCTAATCCGTGTCCATTCGTGTAATCCGTGTCTAAAATGGAAATTCCTATACTATCAAGTTGTCTTTTAGCTTCATAGCGCCATCCCATATCAAAATAAGAAGGAAGACAAATTATGGCTAAGAAAGCAAGGAAGAAGAAAAAGAAAGAAACAAAGAAGAAGCAAAGGGTCATTAAGAATGAAACCACACATAGACCTAAAGTAGAATTTAGTGTCGATGATTCTGTTGTCATTAAAGAAGGGATTCTCGATCCTGATTATGGTAATGACATAAGTGGGTGGCAGGGGAGAATTTATGAAATAGATGACAATTTTGACGATCCTCTTATCAGGATCGAGTGGGACAGCATGACACTGAGAAATATGCCTCGTTCTGTTATAGAAGACAGTGAAAAAGACGGTCTTGTGTGGTCGAAGATGGATCTGTATGCAAGTGATCTTGAGCCCTCAAAACATAGGGATAGCGAGGAGGAAGTTGCCAAAACCTTAGAGATGATATCGGAAAAGTATGATCTGGAAGAATTTGATGATGGTGATACAGGGTTAATCAAGGATGAAATCGAGATAGACCAACAGATGAAAAGGATTCAGGCCATTTTAAAAGTGAATGATGAAGATGACATGGTTGTTAATGATGAGAACTTGGAAAAGTATTTTCAGTATTTGAATAAAAACATTGCATTTCTCTGTATAGTTACTGGAATAGAGGACTTTAGATGGGAAGAGTTTTACGTTTTAGGGCCAGGCGACCAAGATGAATATGAGGAATTGAAAAAGACTCAGCCCTCATACACAGACCATTACAGAATCCTGAGTTTTGATGATCATTATGACGAAGATAACGGTATCCTTGCTAATGTCCGTCGTGTCTCAGATAAGAGAAAATTTACTCTGCCATTAGAAGACTTAGAGGCTGTTGGCAGAACTTCAATTAACTATCAGATACTTGACGATTATAGTGTCTGGTTTGTTAATTACCGGTGATTGTGAGGTTCAACTGCTATCGTTATTATCGGTTTAAGTCTCGCGCCTTCCGCACCTGTCTGCCACAGACGTGTCTTTGATCCTTGATCTTGACCGTAAAGATATCCAGTTTTTTGAAATTCTGCTACAATGGGATATGGAGGAAAGACGGTCGACGCTGTATTGAAAAATTTACCAAAAGCGTGGAATGGGGTTGCCCAAAGCTGCCCCATTTCTGTGGTACGGTTATGGCAGCTTAGTTTTTTGTTATAATGAATTTCACACAAAATAAAAGTGAATATGATTTCATAGCAAAGATATATGATCCTGTTCTTTACTTAGTTCTTAAGCCCATAAGAATTGCAGTATTGAATGTGCTTTTGAAATACAAAGAAAAATCAATTTTGGACTTATGTTGTGGTACTGGTAATCAGCTCAAATTACTATCAAGAAATGGATTTAAAAATCTACATTGTCTCGATATATCTAAACCAATGTTAGAGATAGCAAGAAAAAATGATTCTCGAATAAGAATTTATAATGAAGATGCAACAAAAACAAGTTTTACAAATGAATCATTTGACATAGTACTTATCAGTTTTGCGTTACACGAAAAAGATAGAAATACTCAAGAAAATTTTATAAAAGAAGCATATAGACTTATAAAAAAAGATGGCTTTATACTTATCGTTGATTATAATTTTGACAATAAAACAGCTAAATTGGTCAAAATAGGAATAAATATAATTGAAAGAATAGCAGGAAAAGAACATTATAATAACTTTAAAGGCTACATACGGAACAATGGGTTATTAAGTTTAATAAACAAAGATAAGTTTGAACTTGTTAAAGCCCATAAAAGATTATTTAATGGGGTCGCCATGTCAATGTATCAAAAGACGACGACAAATCGTTACACCTGATCCGCCATAAGCGGACAGGTGAACTCCACCGTTTATGCCACATTAAAGAAACATTATATATGCCTTGGACATCAGAACATCTAAGATGGCTTTTTAATACCGGAGAACAGTTAACCACGGCTGATGGAAAGTCCGTGGTTATTTGGGAATTGAAGGTCAAAAAAGACGATGCAGTTTTTTCAGCATGGGCAAGGCATTTTCGTAACCATTATTGTCTTGATTGTAAAATAGATGAACTCAGGGACGGTACCGGGCTTTGTCGTTCAGATTATTTATGCGAATATGTTTTTCCAGACAAGTCACAGCCTCCAGGACCAAGCATTCGAGCAGGCGATTTCGCCGAAATTCTAGTAGCGGATTTTCTTGAATACATAATGAGTTACTGGGTACCACGTTTTAGGGACTTGAGGGACATCCTATCTTACCCCTGTCAAGCTAAATAATTTCTTTTTAAAAAACAGCTAGTTGAACATTTGGGCGTCTATAGAGCGCAAGTTCCTTGTTGGAGCTGTAACAGCTCCTGCGAATGTCCGGCGGATCTCTCACCTATAGCGAATCCTGAATCTAATCGTTATCAGTATCCGGCGTGCTCTGTTTTAAGCCGCCTATCATCCCTGCCTGTGCGTGAACGCACGCAGACAGGCCTTATCCAGATTCCAGAATTCAGTGAGAGGCCCAGGATTGTCCCTCACGAGGTCCTAAACGGCCTCAACGTTGTTGCTCAGGCTCTCGCCGAATAAACTCTATTTTTTTATCCTTAGTAATTTTGGATTAAAAGGCTCCTTTTTCTTCATGAGCGTCCAGGCAATTATCAAAAGCTTGGCTGTTGCCAGCTTCACTCTCATCTTGGTCTTGATGCCCCTTTCCTTCTCGCGGCCTTTGAGCTTCTCTATAAACCAGGAGGTAAAGTGTTTGTTTCTGGTAGAGGCAATAAGAGCTGCCTGGTATAAAGCATAACGAAGATCAGCTTTACCCCTCTTGGAGATTACAGGTATAACAGAGTCAGAACGCTTGCCGCTTCTATTGGCGCTTAAGTCCCAGCCGGCTGTCTTTAAAACCTGATTCCCTGAATCAAATCGAAAAGGATCCCCTATGGCGGCGAGCACGATGGCAGAAACAACAGGACCAAAGCCCGGTATGGAAAGCAGGTATTTATACTCAGGAAAAAGAACACATATCTCTATGACCTTTTCGTTGATACTGCCTATGGTTTGCCTTACCCGTTTTAATGTCTCAACCAGGACCTCTGCCTCAAACTCTGCTGCTATTCCTGCTGAACAGCCAATCGAACAATGCGCATGATCCCAAATGGCCTTCAAGCGCCGGTGCTGTATTAATCCCCTTTCCCGTGTTGTTACCAGGCGGAAAAAGTCTTCGTATTTCATTTCCGCAATCTTAGCCGAAGTTCATGCCCTATAAAAAATATTTGTGGAATATCAGGCGGTTGACAAACGCACAAATCCTTTTTTGACACTACGGATTGATTACATTGGGGAAGATCTGTTTTGAGTCATGGTC
>JAGGRV010000373.1 GCA_021159445.1 Deltaproteobacteria bacterium
GGTAGGGAGCGATAGCTCAGCTCCGCATTCGGGCGTGCGCAGCACGCCCGAACGTGGAAGTCACCAGTCGGTGTGTAGCGGAGCGGAACACGGGTCTGGTGAACTGACTGGTTATGGATAAGTTCTAATCATACAGAAATTCCCAAGCTTCATCTTCATCAGCCATATATTCCTCAACCCAAAATCTTGTTTCTGCATCGGCACTGATACAATATAGCTCCTTAAAACCATATCCAGAAAAATCACCTACGTAAATATCACCTTCACTTGGAGAATATCCGCCATACCATTCAACTAATAAAAACCCAAGATTGTATGAAATAACATATTTATCGTCATGTTCTTTAACGACCACTCCTTTGTCAGCATAAGCTATTGAGCAAAATGAGAAAACCCCAAGAAGCACCAAAATTAAAGCTCTCAAAATTACTCTTCTCATTTTTTATCCCTCACAGATTATCATTCCATAACAGAGTAATAAATGGAAACTTTCCATGATATTAAGCTATATAGATGGACATGTTTTCCATCTATTCTCATATCAAGCAAATCAATATGGAGAAAATGGTCCACTTATTAAATATTGCTTGTAAATTTCCATATATTGTGAGATTATTATATCCACCATGGAAAATAAACCAAAATTTCGACCAGACCCGGATGCCAAATTAATGGACCAGGTACGGGAGGTACTCCGTTACTATCATTATGCCTATCGTACCGAGTCCACTTACTGCCAATGGATTCTTCGCTATATTCAGTTTTTCGGAGGTAAAACTCACCCCCGGAAACTTGATGCGAAGCATATTGAAAAATTTCTATCACACCTGGCGACCAAAGGCAATGTTGCTGCCTCCACACAGCGCCAGGCCTTGAATGCTCTTGTTTTTCTCTATCGTGATGTCCTTGATCAGCCCCTTGACGGCAAGATCGCCCCTGTCCGTTCAAAACGAAAACCGAGCCCTCCAACCGTCCTGACCCAAGAGGAAATTCAACAGGTGCTCCGGATGATAAGCGGAACTCATGCATTAATGGCAAAACTGCTTTATGGAGCAGGCTTGCGCCTCATGGAATGCGTCCGATTACGCATCCAGGACGTAGACTTTGGCCAAGACATCCTCTATGTCCGAGGCGGCAAAGGCGGTAAGGATCGGACAACCATTCTTCCACAGAATATTCGCGAAGAACTGCGATTGCATATTGAAAAAGTAACGGATTTGCATCACAGAGACCTTGAGGAGGGTTACGGTGAGGTATATCTGCCCGAGGCATTATCTCGCAAATATCCCAATGCAGCCAGAGAGACACGCTGGCAGTATGTTTTTCCGGCCAAAAAAAGGTCTATCGACCCGAGATCAGGCCGTGAGATGCGTCACCATGTATTGGAGTCCGGCCTCCAGAAAGCTATCAAGCTCGCAGTTCGGCGGGCCGGGATTCAGAAGCGTGCCACCTGTCATACGCTGCGGCACAGTTTCGCCACCCATATGTTGGAAAACGGCATTAACATCCGGGTACTCCAGGAACTTATGGGCCATGCTGATGTTAAGACCACTGAGATTTACACACATGTAATGAAACGCGATATTGCCAGTCTCCAGAGCCCGCTGGACAGATTAGGAACGGGAGATAAATAAGTTGGACAAAAATTAACAGGATTTTTTGTAACTTCTCAATAAGTCCTGGCAAATCATATTTTGAGACTATCCGATGGATTCCCGCCTTCGCGGGAATGACAGGCGTTCACACCCAATCGTCATTCCCGCGAAGGTGGGAATCCAGTGACTGGTACCCAGACTTATTGAGAAGTTACGATTGACTGATCCTGCTCACACCGAGTAAAAAGCATTATTCCCTGGCCCTTTTCCATTCCATATGAATTCATCTGACAAAAAAATATTTGCTACTATTTTCTTTTCCATTTTTACGTCTGTTACAGGCGTAGGGATAGTGGTCCCGCTTCTGCCGGTGTATGCCCATGATCTTGGAGCTAGCGGTCTGTATATAAGCCTGATCTTCGGCGCGTTTTCACTTTCACGGACGTTTCTCCTTCCGTATTTCGGCAGGATTTCAGACCAAAAAGGGCGCAAGCCGTTTATTGTCGCAGGCCTGCTTGGCTATACATTGGTTTCCATTGCATTCATGTTTTCAGCCGATGTCAATTCATTGATTGTCGTACGATTTTTACAGGGTATGGCGTCTGCCATGATCATGCCGGTTGCACAGGCCTATATCGGAGATATCACGCCTGAAGGGAAAGAGGGCTTTTATATGGGTCTTTTTAACCTGTCAATGTTCCTGAGCCTGAGCATTGGCCCTCTGGCAGGCGGAGTGATCAATGACAAGTTCAGCCTGAATTCAGCTTTTGCGTCCATGGGGATTTTTGCGGCTGCAGGCTGCTTTTTAAGCTTTTTCCTCCTGCCGCCTGTAAGTTCGGAAAGGATTGTAAGGAGGGATAAGGCCCCGGTGTCGATTACCAGGCTATTAAGGGACAGGGTTATAGCAGGGCTGTTCATTGTCCGGTTTTCGTATGTGACCTGCATCGGAATCATATGGTGCTTCCTGCCGGTTTTCGCGGATTTGGAATTCGGGTTTTCAAGTTCTTTGATCGGGATTCTTGTCATGCTCGGAGTCTTTATAAGCGGTATGCTGCAGGTCCCGATGGGTTTACTGGCTGACAGAATTAACAAAAGGTACATGATTATATCCGGCAGCCTGATAATCGTATATGCAACATATTCATTTTCATGGGCAGAGGGATTTTGGGATATCATTATCGCTGATATTCTCTTTGGAGTGGGAGGCGGATTATCAACACCGCCGGTCATGGCGCTGTCTGTGATAAAAGGTAATGAAACTGAATCCATGGGGTCGATCATGGGGCTTCTGACAGTGGGACACAGCCTGGGAATGCTGCTCGGCTCTTTTTTTGCCGGTATTATTATGGATTATTGTGGTCTCAGGAGTGCGTTTCCCTTAGGGGCAATAATAATGATGGCCGGGACCTTGTTCTTTATCCTTTTGACGCGGGAAAAAGAATTTCTAAGAAATCGGGTTGACTTAGCTGAACCAAAGAGCTAAAGAAAATGTCAAGGGACTTTGTAGAGCTGCAAAAGGCCGGTTTTATTCAATTGGAAATTTGTGAAAATTATTATATGCTGTCTTGGAATAAACAGGTTGTGATTCCACTATAGAGGGTAATAAAATATGGCTGAAGAAGCAATCAAACTTGGTGGAAAAAGAAAAAGTATTTTTATGGATAAAGTCAAAAAACTTCTTCCTGAAGGGGGAAATCTTAACCTTTGCCTGACATGTGGTGCCTGTTCGTCCGGCTGTCCGGCAACAGGTCTTGAAAATATGGATCCAAGAAAGTTTTTGCGCATGGCTGCTCTTGGGATGGACGAAGAATTAACATCCACACCATGGGTATGGATGTGTACCATGTGTTACAGGTGTGTTTATGCATGTCCGATGCAAATCGATATACCAGCGTTGGTGTATGAAGCAAGAGCAAGCTGGCCAAGAGAAACACGGCCTAAAGGGATTCTCGGATCATGCGATATGGCATTGAGAAATCAGAGCGGCAGCGCCATGGGAACACCACCGGACGATTTCGTTTTTGTGGTTGAGGATGTTCTTGAGGAATATCGCGAGACACAACCTGCCTTTAAAGATATGGAAGCACCAATTGACAAAAAAGGTGCTCATTTTTTCTTGAATCAAAATTCCAGAGAGCCTGTAACAGAACCGGATGAGATGGTCCCTCTCTGGAAGATTCTTCATACAGTGGGTGCTGATTGGACTTATGGATCCAAAGGATGGGCCGGAGAAAATTACTGCATGTTTCTTGCCGACAATGATTCATGGGAGAAAATTGTCAGGACGAGTATAAATACTGCGAAAGAGCTTGGATGCAAAGTCTTTCTCAATACTGAATGAGGGCACGTAACCTACTCAGTCCGGTACGGACTGAAAAAATTTCATATAGAGCATGACCTGGAAATTGCCTGCATGTATCAGTATTATGCCAAATGGATTAGAGAAGGGAAATTGAAAGTAAATTCCGACTGGAACAAGGATTTAAAGATTAAGTTTACTGTTCAGGATCCATGTCAGATTGTGCGCAAATCTTACGGAGATGAAGTTGCCGATGATCTGCGTTATGTGGTCAAGTCAATTGTGGGTGAAGAAAATTTTATTGATATGACTCCCAATAAATCAAACAATTACTGTTGTGGCGGTGGCGGAGGTACTCTCCAAGCCGGATATAAAGAACAGCGTTTACAGTATGGAATAGTAAAAGATAAACAGATTAAGTCCACCGAGGCAGATTATTGTATTGCCGCATGTCATAATTGTCATTCGCAGATTCATGAATTAAGTGAGTATTATGGAGGAAATTATTCAGTGGTTCATTTATGGACATTGATTTGTTTATCTCTTGGGATACTTGGTGAAAATGAACGCGCATATTTAGGCGACGATCTTAAGGAAGTTGCTGTTTATGGTGCCTAAGGGCCTGGGAAAAAATAAGAGGGAGACATTTCCATGTCAAAAGATGTAAAGGGATCGGTAATGGTTGTTGGTGGCGGGATTGCCGGAATGCAGGCTGCGCTGGATCTGGCGAACTCGGGCTTCCTGGTGCATATGGTCGAAAAATCCACTGCCATAGGTGGTGTGATGAGCGAGCTGGACAAGACCTTTCCCACCAATGACTGCGCCATGTGAATTATTTCCCCCAAACTGGTCGAGGTCGGCC
>JAGGRV010000414.1 GCA_021159445.1 Deltaproteobacteria bacterium
CGGCCCATCCGGCGAAAGTAGAACATCCTTTCCAGAATCAACGCCCACATCCAGACGGAGGGCAGGATGAGAGGGACCATGACCGGTCCTCCCTGGAGGAGATATTCATATGTCTTTGAAATGAGTCCCATTAGTGACCGTTTCGCATGATAATATTGGTCAAGGCCACGGCCTTTTCCTCCATGTCTCCTATAACGTGATCCACCCGGCGGCTGAGGAATGTGTGCGCGAGCATAATGGGGATTGCCACGGCCAGCCCCAGCATTGTGGTGACCAGGGCCTCTGAAATGCCCCCTGCCATCATGCGGGGGTCCCCGGTGCCGTAAAGGATGATGACGTGAAAGGTACTGATCATTCCTGTGACCGTGCCGAGAAGGCCCAGCAACGGGGCAATTGCGGCCAGGATGTTGAGTACGGGCAGATATCGCTCAAGCCGAGGGACCTCCTTCAAAATGCCTTCCTGGAGGATGCTCTCAAGGGTCTCCCTGTCTTCTTTCCTGGCATCCAGCCCACATCTCAGGACATTGCAGCAGGGCTGCCCCTGGCCGGTGCTCACTATGGTCTCACATTCCGTCCATCTTCCTTCTGAAGCATGCTCATTGACTTTTCCCATAATCAGGTCGGTGTTTCCATGGACCCGGGCCAAAAAAAGCGCACGCTCGATAACGATCAAAAGCGCAAAAAAACCAATGGCCATAATGGGCCACACGATTGGACCGCCTTGTTTAATGCGCTCAACCAGGGTGGGTCTGTGCGTGATCTGCCGGAGCGCCGCACCGCCGGAAAAGTCGAGGGTCACGTCCTCTGTCTCTCCCTTCATGTATTTCGAAAGATTTTTTCTCACCGACCGTGAAGGCAGTGCGGACAGGGCAAAAAGTTGATGACTGCCCGGGGAAAAATTCAGAAAACCGGTGTCGCCGCCCGTTTCATAGGCAGCGGTAAATTTTCCGATTATCTTTATCAGTTTGGACGCTTTCTTGAACCTGCAGGCAGCATAATAGGTCTTGACTGGCGATTTATGGTAGCTCTTTTGAGTTCTTTTGTTGCCAAGGAGATAACCGCCGGCACCCTTGCCGTTCTTTTCTCGGTCAGCGCCTCTGACCAGCAGGCGATCATGCAGGCCGTTCATAACGCAATCTCCCCTGCCGGGGCCCTGGCTTTTGTCGTAGCTTCCCACTTTTATATTCCGTGCCTGGGCAGCATGGCTGTTCTGAAATCCGAGCTTGGCTCATGGAAAAAAACACTGCCTCTGCTTGCCGGGATGTTTATTCTGGCCTTCGCCTTAGCCTTTATTACTTATCATGCAGCAAAGGTTATCATTTAAAACGGTCGGACATAACAACGGAAGCTGGTACCGGTTTTTTTATTTTCTGGCTTGCAAAATTATCCGCTTCCGCTGGCAGGCAGTTTTTCTTATCGTTCCTCTGGCCGCTTTTTTTTTGCCTATCAAATGCAGGGCCTTGTTTTCGATAATTCCAACGAAATCTGGTTTGTAAAAGGGGACCGGACCCTGGAAATCATGGATAAATTCAAGGCCACCTTTGGAAACGATGAATTTGTGTTCATCCTTTTTGACACGGAAGATTTTTTCCAACCCGATACAATCCGCCGGATTGGCAGGCTGGCGGACGATCTTGAGGCCCATGTTCCCTATGTCAAAGACATGACGTGGCTTGGGAACGTGGAACATATCGAAGGCATCAAAGGCGGCGTGGAGATCCATGAGCTTATAAAAAACGTACCGGATACAGCGGAAGAGATGGCAAAGATAAAGGAAAAAGGCCCTGATAAGGCTTATATCGTGGGAGAACCGATTCTGCACCACGATTAAACGATCTGGCGAACAGTGAAGCCAGCTTATTTTTCGGCATTTGCCTACTCATCCAAATGGGAATTCTCTTTTGGGTGGCAAGAGGCGTGCGCGGCATTGTGGCGCCTCTGGTCATTGTGGTTTTGAGTGTCTTGTGGACGATGGGCATGATCGGTGTCATGGGGCTGACTCTGAATCTGTTTATCATCCTGGTACCAACGCTTTTAATCTGTGTCGGCATCGGAGACTCCGTGCATTTTATCTCTGAATTTCACGATCAGTGCATCCACGGACTCAAGCGACGTCAGGCTGTCATTGAGGCCATGGCCAGGGTGGGGTTGCCCTGCCTTATAACAAGCCTTACAACCGCCATCGGTTTTCTCTCCTTTCTTGCGGCCCGAATCAAACCCTTTCGCGAAATGGGAGTCTATGCGGCAATTGGGGTGATAGCGGCATTTGTTCTCACGTTGGTATTGGTCCCTGTTTTTTATTCCTTTGGAAAGGATCAGGTACGGTCCCGAAAAATTTCTGACAGTCACAGGCTTCACCACGATTTTTGGGATCGAATTTTAGAAAAGATCTGCCGGATTGTCATCGGATATCCGAAAACAGTGCTGCTTATGTTCATTTGTCTCTCTATCGTTTCGGTTATCGGATACCAGTCGGTGGAGGTAGAGACCAATACAGCCAAAATGCTCTCCCGGAAACTTCCGATCCGCCAAGCCTATGATTATGTCGATGATCGCATGGGCGGCTCAATGTCTTTAGAAGTAATGCTGAACACAGGGGAAAAAGATGGGGTTAAAGATCCTGCTTTTCTTAAGCAGATGGATACTTTTCAGCAGTTTATGGAGGATCACCCGCTGACGACAAAGACATCAAGCGTGCTGGATATCTTAAAGAAAATGCGACGCGCTCTCCATGAAAACAAAAGTGAATACTACGCCATTCCGGAGACAAAAGACGGGACCTCACAGTATTTATTTCTTTATGAAACCTCAGGGGGTGAAAATCTGGACAAACTGGTCTCCTTCGATTACGACATCGCCCGGCTGACGGCCAGGACAAAGACCCTGTATACAAAGGATGTGCGTAATTTCATCACCGATGTGAAAGATTTCGCCCAAAAGAACTTCGGCCCGGCCGTTAAGGTGGAAGTCACCGGATATGCCGGGTGGTTTAAAAGGCTGAACGATCTGGTAGGTGAAGGGCAAAGGCAAAGCTTTATTACGGCTCTGATTGTCATCACACTTGTCCTGATAGTGGTTATGGGTTCTTTCAGGTTAGGACTTATCAGTATGGTTCCCAATGTATTTCCGGTCTTGATTACCCTGGGGCTTATGGGATTTGCAGGTATTTACATGGATACGCCGCTGATGAGTTTCAGCGCGGTTATTATCGGCGTGGCCGTTGATGACACCATACATTTTATGATGCGTTTCCGCCGGGAGTTCGAACGACTGGGAAACTACGCCGATTCCTTGCGGGCGACACTGTCAACGGTGGGGCGCCCTATTACATTTACGACCGTAACCCTGGTATTGGGATTTTCCGTGCTGGCGTTTTCCAACGTAAGCGGCATCGCAAAATTCGGTCTTCTTTCAAGCTTTGCTTTTCTCTGGGCACTTTTGGCGGATTTTTTCTTTGCACCGGCATTGATGCTGTTGTTTAAGCCACTTGGCCCGGAAAAACAGTCAAATGGTTGAGTGGTCGAGTGGGGAGAAAGATTGGTTGAAGATTAAGGAGTCAAGTGGAAAGGAGGCTGATTTTGCGGAAAAAACCAAAAAGCCGGCACGAATATTTTCGAGCTTTTCCAGAAAAAGGTCAGAACAATTTCAGCAAAGCGATGGTTATGGAAGTTTGGGCTATCATCAATCCAATTATCCATTTGACCAATCGGATTTCTAAATCTTTAATATCCTCTTTGAATCGGATTTCTAAATCTTTAATATCTTCTCTGGTAGCTAACCCCTCTTTGCGTGATTGGTCAATTATCTCAACAAATTCGTTCGCTTTTTGATCTTCAAGTCCAAGGTCTTTTAAGATGGGGTAAAGCTTTGCTAAAGTAGCCATGCTATTATTTTTCCTTATTTAATAAAAATAATACATCTTTATGGCAAAATCAAACAAAAATGGAACTCCAGTAAAGGATAAAATGAAAAGAATAATAATCGGAATAGGCTTTCTTGCCCTCTTGCCTTGTTTGGGTTGGACTGGCGAACTCACCGGCCGGGATATCGCCGTTAAGATGGATGCCGTGGATACCAGCCAGGATTACAAGAGGACAGCCATCATGGTTATCAACCGCAAAGGGCAAAAGCTGGTGAGAAAGATGGTAACATATAACAAGAAATATGGACCGGATGAGCGAAGTTTAATCAAATTCATTGAACCGCCGGATGTCCGGGGGATCATGTATCTTACCTGGAGTTACGAGGATATTGAACGGGATGACGACATGTGGGTCTTTCTTCCGGCCGAAAGCCTGGTGCGACGGATCAGCGGCGGCGGCAAAAAGGGCTCATTTATGAGAAGCGACTTTGCGAATGAGGATATAGAGAAAAGAGAGGTGGATGATGACGAACACAGACTTCTAAGGTCAGAGGAATTCTCCGGCGTGGATTGCTATGTGGTGGAAAGGATAAGCAAGAAGCAGAGAGATACCAACTATTCAAAACGAATCGTCTGGGTGAGGAAGGATATCTGGCTCCCCATGAAGATAGAATACTACAACAAAAGGGGCAAACACTTTAAGACTGCAATCTATGGCGGCTTTAAGGAGATCAAGGGCATCTGGACGATTACCAAGATAATGGTGGAGACCCCGGGGAAAGGCTCAAAGACCCTGATGCAGTATGACAACGTGGATTACAATATCGGCCTTTCGGATTCGCTATTTGAGCAGAGTAATCTTAAAAGATGACAGATGT
>JAGGRV010000646.1 GCA_021159445.1 Deltaproteobacteria bacterium
TTATTTATCTCCCGTTCCTAAGCATGGTCCTTGACATGCTATGGCTACGGCATTATCTTTTTGTTGATAATTATGATATCGATGTATTAATCCTTTAAATGTGTCTGAGAGATTATGCAGATAAGGTACTTCGAACCTGACCATGTCAAGGTCCTGGACGAAGCAATATCTATCTCAGAGGATATAATAAGCAATTACTTCTCCATTTCCAGCAATTACTGGTTAAGGAATCCCTATGAGATCAGGACCCTCAAGGAAGTTAGCTCATGGGAATACCCAGGTGAGGCCTTAGCACATCTTGTCCGTTATGGAAAAAACATAACGCAAAAACAAAGCGGCAGGGACAGCCGGAAGTTTTACAGGATTTGTCTCCATGATCACAATATTCTGGATCAGACATCCGGTGGGAAGAGAGAGAGGCTGTTTCCTTTTCTAATATATGTGATTACCCATGAATTTGTTCATATAATGAGGTTCAGCCGTTATTTTTGTCACCCTGATTTTGATGACCGTAATGAGGAAGAACAGAAGGTCCACTTGGCGACCCAGGACATATTAACACCTGTAAAAGTCAGAGGTATGGATACAGTCCTTGATCGATTTCTTCCACATTCACAGTTGAATAAAAACTGAATATCGATTATATGCCCAATCTGATGCTTTGGCTTAAGCACATCCGGAAATAACGTTGAGTAAGCTAGGGTATCTGAGCAGAATTATTGGAGGTTAGTTTATGCCTATTTATGAGTATGAGTGCGAATCTTGTGGAGAAATTATAGAGAACTGGCAGAAGTTTTCTGATGCACCACTTAGTACATGCGAATCCTGTGGCGGCAAACTGCACAAACTGATTTCCCATTCTTCCTTTCATTTGAAGGGTAGTGGCTGGTATGTAACCGATTATGCCGGGAAAAAGAGCGGAATTACGGATTCAGAAAAGTCTGAGTCAAGCCCTGATAAAAAAAGCAAAAAGGATACCAGTTCTTCTACCGACTCATCATCCAGCAGTTCCTCCGACACTACTTCCTAATCAATTTTTATAAAGAATATATGAGGTGGCGGCTTTGAAGGCTGCCACCTTTTTTTATTCCCGCGCCTTGCCTTCGATCAAAATCTTGAGTTTTGTGAGAACTTCTGAGCCATGAACCTGTGAACGTCTATGTTTTTTGTCATGGTCCTGTTATTATTGACCGAATAGAAGAAAAGGTAGCCATCCTTCATTTTGTAGTTTACACTTTTTCAACATAGATGAATACCAACCATTAGCTATTAGGTAAAAACTTTGTATAAAAACGGACTGTTAAGCTAAAAGCTAACGGCTGATAGCTAATCGCCGGGTCATATTTCTTGAGGTTCGCCATGAAATGTTCGTGGCTGTCAATATCAGCCGCCTTTATAGACAGAAAAGATTCAGAATTTGCACACACGTGCCGGGGCCAGCGGTTTTTAAAGTTTCACAATCAAATCGGCTTTAGTGCCTTTTTTCTTATTTTTTCCCTCTTTTTTTATTTATCAGGTTGTGGGCATCGGCATATACCACTACCACTACTACCACCATCAACACCCGTTCGGGAATTGCCTGCAACTCAGCATCCCTATAAGGTGAATGGACACGTTTACTATCCCTTGCCGTCTGCCGAAGGTTTTGTGGAGGAAGGGTATGCATCCTGGTATGGAAAGAAATTTCACGGAAGGCCAACCGCCAGTGGTGAGCCATATAATATGTATGCTATAACTGCTGCCCATCGTACGCTACCGATGAACACATATGTAAGGGTACTCAACCTTGAAAATGGTCGGGAAGTTGTAACCAGGATCAGTGATCGAGGGCCTTTTGCCAAGAAGAGGATTATAGATCTCAGCTATGGAGCTGGCAGGAAGCTGGGCCTGATCGGACCGGGGACGGCAAAGGTGAGGATAGAGGCCTTGGGAGAAGTCCGGCTTGGAGCTGGAAAACCCGCTGTATTTAAGTCACACCCTGATTTCAGAAGAGGGAAATTTTATATACAGATAGGGGCATTTTTGAAGCCGGACAATGCCTATGCCCTGAGGCGAAAAATGACCAGATATTATAAGAATGTGGTTGTTTTTCGCCAACCAAGGGGAGATCAGACCTTTTACAGGGTGCAGGTATTTGCAGCCACCGAGTATAATACAGCCAAGGACTTTGAAACCCGGCTTGAAAGCTCAGGTTTTCCAGAGGCCTTTGTGGTTGCGAGGTGAGGCGGAGAGGTATGTATGTTGCTTGACAGCAGTTTCAGCGGACCGTAATTTAATAGTATAGGAATTTCCTTTTTTGGACACGGATGAACACAGATTTTTAAATTTAGGAACGGGAGATAAATAAGTTGAACAAAAATTAACAGGATTTTTTGTTGTATTCAAGGCGCGAGGAGCGAGCATAACGGGTTATGTGATCGACGAGCAACGAAGAAGACGGCAAAAAAGACGTTAATTTGTTCAAGTTATTTATTGTACGTTCCTTATGAACAATAATATTATCTGTGTATATCTTGTCCAAAATTTTCTAAGTCCGCCCGAAGGGCGCTAATCTAATGATATTGTCGGAGGTATTATTCTTGAGAAAAAAAATTATGGACCGCAGTTTTATAAGGAGTCTTGAGAGGGATTCGGGTTTTACCCTGATTGAGCTCCTTGTGGTGGTGATAATCATCGGGCTTTTGGCTTCCCTGGTAGCACCCAAATTTTTCGGAAAACTGGGAACAAGCAGACAAAAGACCGCAAAGGCCCAGATCGAACTCTTTGGTGCTGCTCTTGATGAGTTTCGCCTGGACAACAGTCGTTATCCCAGTACCGAGGAGGGCCTTTTGGCCTTACGGGAGAAGCCGGAAGGTCTTGAGAATTGGGCTGGACCTTACCTGCCCAAGGCCATTCCAAGGGATCCATGGGGACACGAATACGTCTACAGCTCTCCCGGAGAACACTATGACTATGATCTTATCAGCTACGGCCGCGACGGAGAGGCAGGCGGAGAGGGTGAAGACTCAGACATACTAAGTTGGGAATGAAAGAATTTGGTGATTTGGTGAATGTTCAAAACGTAGGGTCTTTTCTGGGGTCTTTGGTCAAGAGGAAAGACAAAAACGAACTCCAAAACGCAAGTGCCGATCAGGTTTCTGATGCCGAATCAAATTCAGCAGAGGTGCCGGGGCCGGGATTTCCCCAAATAAGTGCGGCTGATTTTCCTGACAAGCCACCTATGATAAATGGCCTGTCTCCACAGCTCATGCGGCAGTGGCGGGTTGTCACATTATCTATGGATGACTCGGAAGCCAAGGTGGCTATGGCCACGCCCCAGGATCTGTATTTGAGAGAACTTCTTGAAAGTATTTATCAGAAGCCGGTCAGTCCCTTTCTTGCCAGTGAAGAGGATATACTTGCTGCAGTTTACAGATGGTATGAAGCCGATATAGACCTGGGAGGGGAGGAGTCCGAGGACGAATCCCGTACTGTTGATGAGCTATGGGAAGATCCTGAACAACTACGGGACCTTGCCTCCGAGGCCCCTGTGATACGTCTTGTAAACCATATTATCAGTCAGGCACTTGAGGTAAAGGCTTCAGATATACATTTTGAGCCATTCAGGGATCACTTTAAGGTAAGGTTCCGTATAGATGGAGTCCTTCACGACATTGAGACGGTCGCAAAAAAGCTTCAGCCGGCAATTACTTCTCGGCTGAAGCTTATGGCCAAGATGAACATCGCTGAGATGCGTTTGCCTCAGGACGGGCGCATCAAGGTCCGCGAGGGGCAAAGAGAAATAGACATCAGGGTCTCTTCTCTGCCGACCCTCTTTGGGGAGAGTGTAGTACTCAGGCTCCTTAATCGGGAGGAGGTTCGGCTGGATTTGGAAACTTTGGGGATTTCAGGCGATATATTGAGAGATTTTGAAAAGATAATTTCAAGACCCTATGGGTTGGTACTGGTCACCGGTCCGACCGGCAGCGGGAAGACCACCACTCTTTATGGGGTTATGAACCGTATCAATGCCCCGGACAAGAAAATTGTAACAGTAGAAGACCCGGTTGAGTATCAGTTGGACGGGATAAATCAGATCCAGATCCGTCCTAAAATAGGGTTGGGCTTTGCCTCCGCCCTTCGTAACATCCTTAGACAGGATCCGGATGTGATACTTGTCGGAGAGATCCGGGACGCTGAGACTGCTGAAATTGCCATACAGTCCGCACTTACCGGACATCTTGTATTTTCCACTCTCCACACAAACGATGCTGCAAGTGCCATTACCAGGTTGCAGGAGATGGGCGTTGAGTCTTATCTTTTGTCCTCCTGTCTACTTGCAGTGATGGCCCAGAGGCTGGTCAGGAAGATTTGCTCGCATTGCGGGGCTGCCTACGATCTACCGCCTGGTTTTTTTGAGGAGGTAGTCCATGCCCTTGGGGTGGATAGCACTCAGGCTCCATCCGAGGTCTGGCGGGGTAAGGGTTGCGCTAATTGTGCCAACACGGGATTTTCAGGTCGTACTGGTATATACGAGCTGATCCGAGTGGATGATGAGATAAGGCGACTGATAGTCAAGGGTGCTGATAGTGGGTCAATCCTTTCCAAGGCCAAATCCCTGGGCATGAGAACGCTTCGTCAAGACGGTCT
This sequence comes from Deltaproteobacteria bacterium, assembly GCA_021159445.1. Lineage (GTDB taxonomy): Bacteria > Desulfobacterota > Dissulfuribacteria > Dissulfuribacterales > UBA3076 > UBA3076. The sequence continues at coordinate 4,630 of JAGGRV010000646.1, forward strand.
GCAAAAAGTCCTTGCAGGTCAAACAACCTTTGAAGAGGTTATGAGGGTCACTAACTAGTGTCTGAACGAAAAGTCCATTCAGACACAATTTTGAATTCTAAATTT
>JAGGRV010000039.1 GCA_021159445.1 Deltaproteobacteria bacterium
GAAGACGGCAAAAAAGACATTAATTTGTTCAAGTTATTTATTGTACGTTCCTTAGGGAGATATGATGACTTTCGCAAACACTGTAAAAATCGAGAAAGGAACGTGATAATTCAAGACATGACCCTACTTTTTTTTAATGAAAGAGCTATTCGCTTTCTCGGGACATCAATTTCCAAAACGCGGACCATCAGCTGTTGACCTATTTTAACGATTTTTGCCGGGTCTTTCACAAAGCGGTCTGCAAGTTGACTGATGTGGATAAGACCATCCTGATGAACGCCGATGTCAACAAAAGCACCGAAACGGGTTACATTGGTGACAATTCCGGGGAGCCGCATCTCCGGGTAAAGGTCCTCAATGGTATTGACGCCTTCGGTGAACTGAAAGACTATAAACGCCTTTCTCGGGTCGCGGCCTGGTTTTGCAAGTTCCGCCATGATGTCGTTCAGGGTCGGAAGTCCAACCGAATCGGAGAGGTATTGTTTCAGGTTAATTTTTCCTCTGGTAGTCTCATTCTGAATCAACTCTGAAACTGAGCAGTTCAGATCCTTTGCCATCTGTTTGACAAGGTCATAGCGCTCTGGGTGGACGCCGCTTGAATCAAGGGGATTCTTTAAGCCTCTGACACGAAGAAATCCGGCACATTGTTCATAGGCCTTCGGCCCCAGACGGGGTACTTTCTTGAGTTGTTTTCGTTCAGCAAAAGGGCCGTTTTCCTGCCGGTATTGGACAATGTTTTTTGCCAGCGTCGGGCCAAGGCCGGAAACAAAGGTGAGAAGTCGGACGCTTGCCGTGTTTACTTCCACTCCAACACTGTTGACACAACTGACGACTACGTCATCAAGGCTCTTTTTCAGTTCAGACTGATCAACATCATGCTGGTACTGACCCACGCCTATGGATTTGGGATCTATTTTTACTAGTTCCGCCAGAGGGTCCTGCAAACGGCGGCCAATGGATATAGCACCGCGAACCGTTACATCAAGGTCAGGGAATTCCTCCCGTGCCGCATCCGAAGCCGAATAGATAGAAGCGCCGCTTTCATTCACCATGGTAATGATGATATCTGGAGAAAGGCTCAGGCCGCGCACAAAGGCCTCTGTTTCACGGCCGGCCGTGCCGTTGCCAATGGCAATGGCTTCCAGTTTGTAAGTCTCACAGAGTCGGCATAGTGTGTCACCGGCCTGGTGCAGTTTTTCTCCACCATAAGTCGGGTAAATGATTGTATAATGAAAGAGTTTGCCCTGCCCGTCGAGGCAGACCAGTTTGGCGCCGGTCCGGAAACCCGGGTCAAGGGCCATTAAACGTTTCTCGCCCAGCGGCGAGGCAAGTAAAAGTTCCCGGAGATTTTCGGAAAAAACTGCTATTGCCTCTGCGTCCGCCTGTGCTTTAAGGTTGTTGCGCAGTTTATTTTCAAGCGATGGCGCTAGAAGCCGTTTATAACTGTCTTCCACTGCCAGTGTCACATGTTTGCCGGCAAAATCGTTTTGTTTAATGAATTTTTTCAGTAAGAACATAATGTTGATTCATCTTTCATCCTGATGATAAATAAATCCGGCCCCTTTTTCAGTCTAATTTTTGGGTAAGTTTGATATCATTGGTGTCGATGGTAATAAGTTTTTTTTTGTAGAGTGCGCCTATTGCCTTTTTGAATGTTTTTTTACTTACCCCAAACAGGGAATAGATATCTTCCGGTGGACTTTTATCAGTAACTGCAATACTGCCGCCAAGGTCTTTAATTGTTTTTAGAATGCTCTGGGAAATATTATCAACTCTTTGATAGCCTGATTGTTGCAGGCTTATGTCAATTTTGAGGTCTTCGCGTATTATTTTTATGTAGCCTTTTAGCTGCTGGCCTATGTGAAGCCTCTGAAACACTTCGTTTTTATAGATCATGCCCCAATGAGAATTGTTAACAACCGTTTTATAACCCAAATCTGTTTTGTAACTTATAAAAAGATCTACCTCTTCGCCCTCATCGTAGTTCGGTGGCTGCAAATCAAGAAATTTATCCAGCTTTGAAGATGCTGTGATGCGGTTGGTTTTTTTATCAAGAAAGACAAATACAACATATGATTTGCCTTCCTCCATTTTGGCGTGCTGCTCTCTCTTAGGAACAAGCAGATTTTTTTGCAGCCCCCAGTCCAGGTAGGCACCCGACGATGAGTTTGCCACCACCCGCAATTTGGCAAACTGACCGACTGTTACATAAGGTTTTTGGGTCGTTGCCCGCAGACGCTCTTCCCTGTCTACATAAACAAAGACTTCAACCTCATCTCCTGGCTGACACTTCTTAGGAACATACTTTTTCGGCAGGAGAATACCCCCTGACTCACCACCATCAAGGTGGGCGCCATAGTCCAGCCTTCTTTTTATTGTAAGCTTATTTATCCTGCCGATCTTTACCATTTTCTTTCCTGTAAGTCGTTACGCAATACCAGAAATATCGGGTAATGGCGTCTTTGTCAGTTGTTTTCCGTAGGCACGAAAGTCCATGTCCTTTGCGCCACGCCCCTTTTTGTCTACATTGCCCGTATCAAACTCCAAATTGAAAAAATAGACAAACGATCACAAGTAATACCAAAATCAATTTTCTACTCATAATATAACCTCCTCAATGAGAGGTCGATGGGTTTTCCACTTCTCTTAGAAAAGTCCTTTGTAGCCTGAGGAGTTCCAGGGGCCTGTCCACTGGGGTCATGTGGGCGCTTCCCTGTATGATATGACACTGAGGGCTATTGGCAAAACCGGACTGATATTTAGTATAGGCAGGCGTACAAAGATCGTCGTTTCCACAGGTCATAAGAACAGGAGAATCCAACTTGGAGAGTTGCGAGGTTACGTTTACCGTCTTTAGATTTCCCGGCACATTCAACTCCGAACCGCTTGCAACCATAGTATCGTGGATTACGGCATTTCGTGCGCCAATCAATTTCTTCATCGCCTCAGGTAATGGCCAGGTGCGTGTAATATGCCGCTTGGTGAACTCCATGCAAGCTTCGTCATAGTTGCTCTTTGTCCCCACCCCCCTCAACTCATAATCATCAATGATCCGCCCGGCTTCTCCATTCAAGCAACTCAAGCCCTGCTTAAGTTTTGGGGCAACATGATTGATGTAATAGGGAAAACTCAGTACCGGGCTATGGAGAGAAATGGACAATATGCCGTCGGGGTGTTTGGCGGCAAATCCAACAGCCAGGGTAGTTCCCCATGAATGACCAATCAAATGGTATTTTTTCAAGCCCAGACCATCCCGTACCGCTCGCACCTCATCAAAATATCGTTCGGCAGTCCACAAGGACGGATTATCCGGGCGGTCTGATTTTCCACACCCCAGTTGGTCATAGAAGATCACAGGACGTTCATCAGCCAATGCCTGAAACGCCACGAGATTATGATGATTGCCTCCCGGACCGCCGTGCAGAACCAGCGCAGATGGTCTGCTGCCGGAGCCAATTCTGCCGTACCATAATTTGTAGGTATCACCGTCATAGATGTAGTCGACAAAACCTTCGTAATCATAATCAGGTTCGGTTAAGATCTTTTTTATAGAGGCTTGTTCGTTATTCATGGTCTTTTCGCCTTGCAACATACAGCCGATCGTCAATGCTGCAATAAACGCACAGAATACGATCAAACGTAACAAACGTTGATGACTGATTTATTCTACCGTAAGCCATCCGTCGAATGTTTCTTATGACCTGACGTGACTACTACAATTTTTTCAAGCTCATCAATGATTTAAAAGTGCTTGTCTTTTCCAAATATATCGTTGTGGTCACTTTCAGGTCAATCAGATTGTTATCGAATGTTTTTAAAAGAGGTATTCAGATTTTGTTGGCCTATGAAGTAGCTGAATATACTCTCTACCTTTACACATTTGGTTCGCATGAGAATTTTTATCGCAAATTAAAAAAATATAGAAACAGGTGACTGACATTTGATAGCCAGGCATCTTATTCCAGAGATCGTCAAATAGTTGAGTCGTTGAGTCGTTGAGTCGGAAAATAAATATGTTAAATCAGCATATTAGAGCTTCAACTACATCAAGTGTCCAATTTCTATGCAAACCATATAAATCCAAGTTTTACCGCAACCTATCGAACTGTAAGCGTTTACAGGGTGCTGCAGATGCGAGGCGTACGGATACGCAGACGTACTTCCTGTACTTCAAGTGCCCGACAACAAAGCAGATGCGGTGCCCTGTGAACGCTTACCTAAGGAACGTACAATAAATAACTTGAACAAATTAATGTCTTTTTGCCGTCTTCTTCGTTGCTCGTCGATCACATAACCCGTTATGCTCGCTCCTCGCGCCTTGAATACAACAAAAAATCCTATTAATTTTTGTTCAACTTATTTATCTCCCGTTCCTTACAAAATAACTTAGCGCTTATGGATCCCCTCCCCCAACATGTAAATGCGCCCCTAAAGACCGACAAAGACAGGGCTTGGGTATTCACATGATGATTAATGCTATTGAACGGGTCATCAGGATTTCACAACATCTGGGTATTATTGGTTTTTCTGCCGCTCGCTACCCTCAGAAACGCCTATAATACGACGATTTTAAGGGATTGACGACGAATTGAACTTACTAAACTAATTCGTCCCCTAAATCCTACACATTATCTTCAACCACAAGGTAATTATTCACTTTCCCCCCTGACAGCCAACAGCCTTTTTCAGGTTTCAAAGCA
>JAGGRV010000112.1 GCA_021159445.1 Deltaproteobacteria bacterium
GCTCTCCGACACCAGAACCAGGATACTGGTCGTTGACGATGAACCAGACACCCTGCTACCGCTGACACGAGCGCTTGAGGCGGACGACTACGCGGTGACAGGGGCGGTCGATGGCACTGATGCACTCGAAAAGGTCAGAGCAGAGACGCCTGACCTGATACTACTCGATCTGATGCTCCCGAAACTGAATGGTTACGAGGTCTGCATGAAGTTAAAAGATGATCCGCTGACGCGACACATCCCGATCATCATACTGAGCGCGAAGGGTGAGATCAAGGACAAGGTGCTTGGAATCGAGATCGGTGCCGACGATTATGTGACCAAGCCATTCGATCTGCTCGAATTAAAGGCGCGGATACGTGCGCTTTTGAGAAGGGCTGGCTCGTGAGCATCACGATGTAAATAGTGCCCTCGCGCAGGAGTTTTGCTGAAGCGTCAGCTCTGAATTAAATGAGAAGTCTGTCTGCATAATCTGTAGTCTGACCATTTATCGAAAGGTTTAAGTATGAATACGTGAGAGTATGCTTATCGATAAATCGAAAGGTTGGAAAATCAATAGAATACCGGCGAGGCAAATCAGGATGATATTGAAAAGACCGGATGGAGTCAGGATATACTATGAAACCCACGGGAACCGGGAGGACACACCTGTCGTTCTCTTGCACGGTCTCGGGGCAGATCATTCGATGTGGAACCTTCAAATACAGAAATACCAGCAGATGAACCTATTCTTAATTGTTCCCGATGTGAGGGGGCACGGAAGATCATCGCGTGTGGGCGAGTTCAGGATCGAGGACGCTGCCCGCGACCTTGCCGCGATACTTGAGTCCATGAACCTGAAAAAAGTCTCGATCGCCGGAGTGAGCATGGGCGGGCTTGTTGCCCAGCGGTTTGCAATCGACTTTCCGGAGAAGGTCGAGAGACTGGTAATTGTTGATAGTTTCAGCAGCAACAGTGACTGGAGGGTGCGGTTTAATGGCAGACTTGCATTGTTCCTGACGAAACTCTTTTCAAAAGTCGTCCTGATAAAGATTGTAGACTCGGCGTACGGAGGAAAAAGAGAAGAGATGCAGAATATTCGAAAGTATTTCAGAGAACAGATACTATCGCAGGACATGGATCAGCTCATAAATGCGAGAAGAGCGGTGAACAGATTTGATGTTCTTGACGAGCTTGAGAATATCCGGTTGCCCACACTGGTTCTCGTTGGGGATCATCACGGGAAAATCGCGATCAAAATGGCAGAAGAGACCGCAAAAGGGATTAAGAATGCACGATTCACGGTTCTGGAGGGCGGCGGGGACCCTTCAAACATGATGGCACCTGAGCTCTTTGATCGCAATGTCGTGGAATTTATCAAAGGTTGATCGACCATGCCCCACAGACGATTCACGATCATCGCGGTTGCTGTCGTTCTCATCGTTCTGGTAGCGTGGCTCGGGCACAGCACCAACAGGGAGGTGGAGGCGATCGTGCAGCAGCAGTTGGGTGAGCAGCAATTGCTGCTTGCCAGACAATCTGCGGCTGGAATCGAGAGTTTTCTTGAGGAGAAGACCGTTTTAATCGAGGTGCTGGCAGCGGATGCGACAGATACGTCACCAGAAGGTATGGCACAGAGTTTTATACCGATTTATTACAGATCCAGAGGATTTTTTGCAATTCAATTTGTAAATAGCACCGGCGTGGTGGTATCAGGCTATCCGGCAGAGGATACACCAGTCGGATTTGATCTGTACAAGGCGAACAAAAATCAGGCATTCGATCGTGCAAGAGATCGCAGAGAGACATATATCACAGATCCGACACCGCTCTTTGAGGGTGGGCTCGGTTCATACGCATGGGTGCCGGTGTATGATGATGACGAATTTAAAGGTGTGATACTTGCGGTTATCAGAATATCCACGCTCTCCAGGCAATTCCTTGCCGACGCAATTCCGGAAGGACATGGATACATGTACATGATCGATCACTCAGGATATTCGCTGTATGACGGAGCGCACGAGGAAATGATCGGAAAAAAATATATCGGAAGTTTCTGCGCAAACAATTCGTCTTATGCAGAGATTTTGCGGGAGCAGATTCAAAAAAGAGGTGGAACTGATTATTATTTCGACGAAATCACAGGAGAACGGCAGATCGTGGCATACACGCCGGTTGTCTGGCGTGATCGCGTCTGGTCTGTGGCTACAAGCGTTCCTGCAAGCGAGGCAGAGACATTGATACGTTCCGTATACCATAAACAGATGTTGTTCATTGCAATCGTCATCACAATCATCCTTGCCGGAAGTAGCGGCATCGTTCTGATCTTTTCCAGATGGAATAAGGAGCTGGAAGATGAAGTTGAACGGAAGACAGAGGATTTGCAGAGGTCAAATATGGAGTTGGAAGCAGCAAACACCAGATTGTTGGAACTTGACCGGCTGAAATCTGAGTTCGTCTCGATGGTCTCACATGAACTTAAGACGCCGCTCACATCCATAAAAACCTCTGCTGATGTGCTGAAATCGCTTTCTGGTTCAAAAAAGGACGATCGTACAGAGAAAGAGATGCTCGCAATCATCGACCGTAATATCGAGCGGCAGAGGAGGCTCGTTAATGATCTACTCGATGTATCCCGAATCGAGACAGGAAACCTGAAACTGAGTCTTGAACCGGTGGATTTATACGATATCATCAGGGAGTCGGTTGAAAGCAGGAGAACGAGGCCAGAGGGGATGGGAGTCCCGCTGCATGTCGAAAGCATGAGAACGATCGCAGAAGAGATTGGAATTCCGATTCATCTTGATTTGCAGGGCGAATCGCCCACAATCACCGGAGATCGTGATCGGCTGGTGCAGGTTTTTGTGAATCTCATCGGCAATGCGCTGAAGTTCACAAAGGAAGGTGAGATCCGGATCTGTGCGCGGACGGTGGACGGGCATCCTGAGATCAGGGTCAGCGACACAGGAATCGGGATCCCGCCAGAGGAACTGAACCGGATATTTGATAAGTTCCACCAGGTGGATTCCGGATTGACACGCGAGGTTGGCGGAACCGGTCTCGGGCTTGCGATATGCAAAGGAATCATCGAGGGTCATGGCGGGAGCATCAGGGCTGAGAGTGAGGTCGGGAAGGGGAGTACGTTTGTGATTTTGCTGTAAAGTTCTACATTTCATCACAACATTTTTCGATAAAACGAAAGGTTTAAATAACAAGACTCGTACATAATAGATTACATTTGTCTATAGATCGGCAAATAAGAACAACAAAAGGAGGACAATACCATGAAAACCAGAACAGTAAACATGGTGCTGGCTCTCCTGCTGATCAGTGCAGCAGGTGTTCCAGCAGCAATGGCAGCGGTTCCCGTACCCATGCTCGAACCAATGCCGGTAACGGGAGATTCACCAGAGATGAACTTCTCGAAGCTCCAGATCAATCCACGGCACCATGGCATGGACTTGATGCCCGGTGAGAGCGACGAGATCACCGTAACGGTGAAAAACCCGAACAACGAGACCGTATCAGTAACTCCCGAGGTCAAGAATCAGCCCTACAGCGATTACATCCTCGACGAGTCATGGGTCACCATAACGCCTGCGTCCGCGGAACTCGGACCGGATGATGAAATGGAGTTTGTGATCTCGCTTGCGATCCCTGATGACGCGGAACGCGGGCATTACAACTTGCAGATCGCATTCACAGACGATGTGATGCCAACCCCGTATCCGATGCCATACCCGCAGTATATCAATGCGCTCGACCTTTACGTCAGCGTGTGGAAACCGCCTGTTGTGCAGGTTCAGCCAGGATACATCCATGACCGGGTCGAATCTGGCAGGGAGTACGACTACACGATCAACCTGAAGAACACGGGCGAGGAAGATATCGAGATCGATCCGGAACTGCGGAGGGAACGATGGTACCGGCACGAGATGATGGGGCAGGCATTCGAGGATGACGCGATCACGATTGATGCGCCACCGGTTGTACCGGCAGGTGGAACTGCCACAGTGAACGTGCATCTTGCAGTACCCATCGGCGCGAAGGGCGAGTACCACTCCGGAATCGATCTGGGAATCGATGATCCGTCGATTGAAGAGTGGGACCGTGAAATGGTGCAGCTGGACTTGGAGGTATGGACACAGCCGGCAGAGCCCTTTGTAAAAGAGTTCTCAACAGAGATCGCCGCGCCCATCACAATCACGATCGAGTCGAACCAGTACAGGTATGATATGTGCGGAGGCGGAAGTAGCGGAAGTAGCGAGGACGAGGAGCCGTTCTTTGACGTGAGCCTCAGAGGACCAGCAGGAGATACAGTACCGCTGAACCGCACCATGGCTGCCTATCGCGGTTCGGTAGGCCTCGGCGGCAGCAAATGCGCTCCACCGTGGGAGATGGATAGCAGCGGAATGTATGATGAAGGCAGCACCAGTTACATCGAGCGCTACACCGCAGATGGTGCGGTCGGAGACTGGACGCTTGGCGTGCTGCCGCACTACGTCGAAGAGTTCGAGTACACGATAACGATCGGAGATGCGGATCCGGGTCGCAGAATGCAATAAAAAGGAGGACGATATCATGAAGAGCATACGCAAAACAGCAAGCACGGCGCTGGCTCTCCTGCTGATCTGCACAGCAGGCTTTCCAGCAGTGGCAACGATGGCAGTAAAAGAGGTTGCAGTTCCACCGATGCCGGTGTCA
>JAGGRV010000364.1 GCA_021159445.1 Deltaproteobacteria bacterium
GATCACATAACCCGTTATGCTCGCTCCTCGCGCCTTGAATACAACAAAAAATCCTATTAATTTTTGTTCAACTTATTTATCTCCCGTTCCTAAGCTCCTTTCGCATATTAAAGTTATCGATAAGCGCTCATCCCTCTATAGTTGAAGGTCATCAGCATAAGCATATGAAATAATCTGACCGTTGCGGGTCTCTTTGTACCCATTCTCCTTATGAGAAAAGTCTTTGATTTTCCCTGCACCAAAATTTTCAAAATACTCTTTAACCTCAATTAACGTTTTTATCTCGGAATTTGAAAAAACCGACAAGTCTGGAGCTTTATCAGCGTAGAACATTTCCCCAACGTATTCCCCAAAATTAACCTCATCAACACTAATTGCTTTTTCTTCATTTTCCAGCGTTGCAAAATAGTAACCATACCTATCAGGTACAGGGCCAAACTTTAGATGAACATACCGAACACCAGTAATCGAAGAAGCATAATTCTTGTAATGTCTAAAATCGGCATAGAACAAGAGTTTGCAAAGCTTTGTTTTTAAGATTCCACCTTTGCAAAAGAAAATAATAGCCTGGAAAAATTTGCCAAGATTTAGTTCTTTAAAACCACTTAAAATGTCAGGTCCATACTTGCCGAAATGCTCAGAATAAATAGAAGGGAATGTATATGTTTCTTCTATAGCATCTTTTAGCAATCCAATAAGTTTTTTTCTCTTTTCTTCGGCTAAAAAGTCACCTTGTAGCTCAATAAGATTAAGCAGATTACGCGGGTCTTTTATTAGTTGCAAAATAGTATTGTGAGTGTCATCCTGAAGAGCGCCATTCTCATAACGGCTAAGTGTTACCTCTCCCCAGCCCAGGAGTTTACAGAATTCCTTTTGAGTTAATCCATATCTCTTCCTTAGTTCCCGAATTTCGTTAGGTTGCATCATTCCATGACGGCGACGATATTCCTTGTATGCAATAGCCAAAGGATCATGGTTTGATTTAGGGTCATCAAATTCACCGCCGCATTCCAGACACTTATAGTATTCAACAGGAACATTTATCCTCTCACCCTTAACAGTGATATCTTCGTCAGCTTTGATATGTTGAACATTGGTTATTTTTTCACAATTTGGGCAAATATGCTTCATGGTTTTCACCTCCCTCACTTAGATTATTTAAAAGGGTAACAAAGTGGCTGTTCAGCAGCATGGAATGAGATACACTTGGCAATCTTATGAGTCCCAACTTGTGCAATTTTCAGCTTGATATATACCTCTCGTCCCGCAATCTTCTTACCAAATACCCAAATATCACCCGGTCTATCCTTATCTGGCTCCGGCCCCTTGCAATAATCTGTTACTGATAGTCCGAGTATTTCGACTTTACAATTCTCACCCGTCAATCCTAAATCAGCCATGGACTTCTGGTGGTCAAATCGATTTACGACATATAGCCCTCCTTCTTGGACTAACTGTTTAAATTCCTTTAGAAAGAGTGCCGATTTTAATTGTGGCAGGTCAACCAACTACCACCTCCTGTCAACAAAAGCCTTAAAAATATTATATATCATATGATAAATATGTCAAATAAAAAAATATCATATGATAAATATCAGAGGCTATTCTATAGAAAAACAGTTTTTGTTTCATCTATGTCTTCGGAAAAGCTATGAGGGACTGAAAGCCGCTCGCAAACTGACAGCCGACCTACCAGGCCCTTTGCGTGACAGCACACAGGTCCTGTTTGACGACCTGGTTCTTAAGCAAGGTTTCGGATGTGACAGCAAGATTCTTGAAAAACTCCAAACCGCTGTAACAGAGAGCAGGCGCGTGGTCATTGATTAGGAACGTACAATAAATAACTTGAACAAATTAACGTCTTTTTTGCCGTCTTCTTCGTTGCTCGTCGATCACATAACCCGTTATGCTCGCTCCTCGCGCCTTGAATACAACAAAAAATCCTGTTAATTTTTGTTCAACTTATTTATCTCCCGTTCCTTATTTTCGGCCTGGATCGGATAAATCAACACCTGAAGAATTAGACCCATATCATCTTTTTTTCAAGAAACGTGCACTCTATATCGAAGGGTATTCATGGACTGAAAACGGAATCCGCATGTATCGGGTGAACCGGATCAGGGGAATTCGATTTACGCCCATGTATTTTTCTGTAAGAGGAAATTACGATTTTGCCATACGCCATAGAAACGCCTTTTCTGCATTCCCAGGCGAACATACCGAAAAGGTCGCTGTCCGTTTCAGCTCAAAGGCTCGGCCCTACATTGAGGAATCACTTTGGCACCACAGCCAAGTCATTACCAGGGAAAACGATGGAGCGATACGGTTCGAGGTAGAAGTAGCCGAACCGAGAGAGGTCATGTGGTGGACCTTTCAGTGGGGAGCGGAGGCGGAGGTATTGGAACCTGGGTGGTTGCGGGAAGAGGCGAAGAAGGAGATTCAAAAGATGGGCAGCCGTTATGATGTTTCTTCATCCCGCTCATTCTTCACAAACGGATTCAATACATGAAGATTACCAATGACTGTGTCATGTGACAGATCCTCCGTGAACAGGATGGTACAGTCAGAAACCTTGGCAGCAGCGACGATCATGGCATCCCAAAAGGAAAATTTGTGTTGTTTTTGAAACTTAATAGCCTTCAATATTAAGGATACCGATGTCTCTACAACTGCCCACAGAGAAAAATCACGGATAGCCTGTTCAGCGACATCCATATTCATTTTCTGAGGAACTTTTTGAGTAACAGTCACATAGAATTCCTTTAAGACCTGAGTACTAATGACCACATCACCTTTTTGACAAGCTTGTACTATGAGATCAGAAGCAACTTCATATTTTCCCTGGTCTGTAGCATCAAAGCTGTATACAAGGATATTCGTATCAAAGAAGACTCTATCTTTCATGAAGCTCGTCCCTGGTCCATGTCTTTGGTCCAACCTGGATTGGCCTTTTTTTTATCAAGTCGATTATTCGATTCATGGCCTCCTGGTATTGTTCGTCATGGTGGACCAGGTTTTCCAATTGACCTCTTACAAATTTGGTCAGGGTCGTTTTTCTCTTTTGACAGGCAATCCTGGCCTTATAGAGAACGTCTTCGTCGAGAGAAAGGGTCAAATTTCGTCTCATGTCCACCCTCCTGCGCTCACATATTATGTGAAAAAGGATAGTATTTTGCCTGTAACATGTCAAACAAAAATGATCGGATCGACATCTCGTGAAAAAAGCCAGACGTTGCCCGTCCTTTTGTCCGGACTCAAGAGCACGGTTACTCGTGTGTCTGAATTTCCCAGACACTGTTTGGAAAATCTCTACTGCTCTTGGCGGCCTAAACAACAAGGTCTTTCAGAATATGTCAATAATAATGGCTCAAAAGTGGTCTGATCAAGCACAACAGATCCAGAGCTTAGCAAGTTCCCTTCCAGACACACTAGCGTCTCAAGTAAGGCATTCTATCTCCCTGATCATCATAGATAATAGGTAACCGTTCAGTGGTTCAAAGGTTCCTGATATTTACCAATTTATATCTGAATGTAGAAAGGATATGCAGGTTACAAGTTACGGAAAACTATTGGAAGAAGTCGAAAAACTCAATCAGGCAAAGCAACTTCGTCTTCTGGAGCAAATTGCGGTCTTGATTCGGAGCAAGGCGACGGTAAAAACCCGCCGCAGCATTTTGGAAATACAGGGAATGGGAAAAAATATCTCCTTTTACCCCCCTTCTTTATTGCTCGTAAATAACATGCGGAAAAATAAATAAATCATACTCATCTTCAACTTTGATGCACTCCTTATGGCAAGTCTTTAAAACCTGATCAATTGAAAGGTTTTTCGAAATTCTTATCTCAAACGTGAAATCTTCGTCTTCGTAATTAGAAATCGGCTTTATTTTTATTCCTGAATAGATGTGATGAAGGGAATCCGTAAATTTCCTACCCTATCCCGATTTATCCCAGCACTTTCGCAGCGTTCCCTAGATATCCTCAACCCTCCCCTACTCTCTCAACATTAAAGTCGGTCACCTCTTTTGTCCGATTATAACAAAAGAGTTTTGTACTTACTCAAGAACAATCGTCGGTGGAAGATCAGGCTCGAGGAGAAGAGAAAAAAAGCTATTAAGAAAAAGTAAAAAATTCTGGGTCTCTGTAGATTCTGTGAGAGATCAGGAGGCAATAGGATTGAAGCCGAAACGCATGCTTTGGGATTACCAAGATCCTCTGAAAGAAGAAACGCCCCTCTGCAAGGGCGTCAGGCCAACGATGCTATCGTTGGGGGGGGGCTCAATTGATGTTCATCTTATCAAAAACGAGGCTTTGGAGTCAAGAGTCTGGCCAGATTTTCAGGTATGCGTTCAACTTGTGATTGACAAACCCGGCGGGTTGAATCAATGTTGTATTTAACAACACCCGCCACGCCTCTCCATTGGAAGCGCACCTCGGCGGGTTTTTTGTAACTCAAGGCCTTCCTATGCTAAAAAAGAAATTGCAGGGATTTGGATTGAATTCCTTTCATACTGCCTGATTGCATTTGCTCCGATGTTATTCCAAACCACAAAGCGTTTTTAATATTCTGATGGTCATCAAATTCGTGCACGAAAAGACGGTAAACTAATAGGCTTTATCATGGATAAGGAACGGGAGATAAATAAGTTGAACAAAAATTAATAGGATTTTTTGTTG
>JAGGRV010000359.1 GCA_021159445.1 Deltaproteobacteria bacterium
TAGTGTCTGAACGAAAAGGCCGTTCAGACACAATTTTGAATTCTAAATTTTGAATTTAAAAAAGGAAGTAAACTCAGGTATCTTTCATTCTGTTTTATTGCCGAGGATAATTATCTATGGAATCCGAAAACAAGGTTGCCATTGTTACCGGTGCCATAAAAGGCATTGGCCTTGCCATAGCCCTTGAGCTATCCCGTTCAGGGGTTAAATGCGTTTTGCCTTACCACGACTGGCTGGACAGCCTTGAGAGTATGCACAGGCATATGAAGGAAACAGGCGTTGGCTACCATGCCGTTCCGGCCGATCTTACTTGTCTTAAAGACGTGAGAAGGGTAATTCGCACCGCTCAGGACCGCTTTGGGCGTCTGGATATATTGATTAATAACATAGAAAGGGGTGGATGGCCTGTAGTTCACGGTCCGTATGTACCGGAACAGTGGAACCTGGAATTCAAGACCACTGTGACTGCTAAATGGTACCTCTTTGAGGAGGCTTTACCAATCCTGAAGATCCAGGGGAATGGAATCGTGGTCAATATTTCGTCCATAGCCGGATTGGTAGGAAGAAGTGGACCGGCAGGCCTGGTGTTTAATGACTGCTACTCGCTGTCAAACAGGGCCATTCAATCTCTTACTGAAACCTGGGCAAGACAGGGTGCCCCTGAAGTGAGGGTCAATGAACTCATGCTGGGTTTTGTTGAGACGCGTCATGGACCGCATACCAGGGGTTGGGAGATAATGAGTACTGAAGAACAAAAGGCCATACTTGATCATACTCTTTTGCAACGTACCGGAAGGGTTGAAGAGGTGGCAAAAATGGTGCGCTTCCTGGTCTTTGACGCAAGTTTCATGACCGGATCAACCATACGAATGGACGGAGGCTATATTCTGGGGGGGGATAAGGCGGCCTCTATGCCCAAAGGAGTTGTCGAACCTGGTGAGTCCACCTTTGGAGGTTCTGTTCCAGCGGAGACTGCTGTTAAAAAAACTCGGACTAGATCTCAGGACCCGTAAAGGAATAATTCCTCGGTTTTGCATCCCATCTTCAGGCCATCTTTGATCGATTTTCAATCGCAAAATCCTCAACATAACACTGCTATGCCTGCGGTTTTGCTCAATCAAATCGACCAAATCCGACCTAAAACTGAGCGCAAATTCCAATGACTTATTCCTTTATGGGTCCTTAGACAACTGAAGCTGGTATAAAAATCCGCGAGTACAGATCTTGCGCGTAACGGTCAGTCATTCCGGCGATGAAATCACAGACCCTGCGCTCATAAGGGGTCTTGTCGTCGATGTCTACTGCTTCTTCTTCAAACATCCGAATGTTTTCCCGGATAAAGGCATCTTTGTCTTTTAAAAAAAACTCATACAAGTCAAAAAGGACCTTTTTGGCCTTTTCAAACTCACCATGCACCTGAGGTGCCCTGTATACATTGTCATAGAGAAAGGCCCTGAGGTGAACCATCGTTTCATAAAGACGAGGACTTATTGAAAGCTCCATTTTCCCGTTCACTACCTTGGTGCTTGCTATCACGTCTTTGATCATGGTCGAGATGCGGGTGGCGTGATTTTTTCCCAAGACATCTTTACACTTTGACGGAATATCCTTTTCAGAGATCACCTTGCCTCTAATTGCATCGTCCAGATCATGGCTCAGATAGCCAATGACATCTGCTATGCGCACAATCCTTCCTTCAACAGTCATGGCCCACTTATTTGATTTTTGGGGGATAATTTCTCCAAAACCCTTTGAGTGCTTAAATATTCCATCCCGGACTTCATAGGTGAGGTTGAGACCCCTGCCGCCATTTTCCAGCACATCCACCACTCTCAAGCCCTGACGGCAGTGAGAAAATCCCCCGGGCACGATCTCATTTAAAATAGTTTCACCGGCATGCCCAAAGGGAGTATGTCCAAGATCATGGCCTAATGCCACCGCCTCTGCCAGGTCCTCGTTAAGGCGAAGCGCCCTGGCGATTGTCCTTGCAATCTCTGATACTTCCAGTGTGTGTGTAAGACGGGTGCGGTAATGATCTCCCATGGGAGATAAAAACACCTGTGTCTTATGCTTGAGACGGCGAAACGACTTGGAATAGACAATGCGATCGCGGTCTCTCTGAAAGGGTGTTCGGATATTACAAGGTTCGACAGGATAGAGTCTTCCTTTGGTCTCGCTGCTGAGACATGCCTGAGGACACAGGATCAGACGTTCGCGTTCCTGGATCTCTTCCCTGATAGATAGGGGTTTATTTAGTTCTTCAGGCCTTAGACCGGAATCTGTATACATATTTGTTTTTATAACTGTAGCATTTCCGGAAATCAAGCACGTTGCGCTTTTTTACTGCCTTGCGTCTTGTTTTGGAAAAAGATTATGAGTCCTGCAAGCGGCTCTCCAGTATATCCGGATATTAGCTACTGTGTAACAAATACAAAGACCTGTTGTAATCCAAAGAAAGATCGGAACCGCACTTTCAAATCCATAAAACACACAGCCCAGCACCAGCGACAGCAAGGCAACAGGTATGAGTATACGTCTTTTTGTCCAGGAGATATCGATTTCTCCCGCTTGCATTGCCCACATATCAAGCCCCTGGCTCCCGAACTCAAACGCCACGATAAGGACCACCAGGCCGCTCAGTTCTTTTGGAGCTAAGGGCATCAGAGCGAGTGACAAAAGCGGCAGCATTAACGAGGCAATAAGTCTTCCCAGGGCCGGCAGCCCTTGTCTCAGACATTCAGGAAGGCCTATAATAAAATACTGGCTACCGGACACCAGGGTAATGCCAAGCATAACAAGACCATAAGTAATAATAATCTGGGGCGGTCTAAGTGCCAGCCCCACTACAAGCCCAAATGCAAAAAGGCCCAATGCCGTTTGCACACGAGTTGATAGGTGACCATTCCTCCAATAGAGGATCGCAGCCAGGAGTAAAGTGGTCAGCAAGGCACCGGACAGAAATGTTATGAGAACTGTTTTGTCCGGAAACATATCAGTCATGAAAATCAGGCCTGTCCCTATCATTTGAAGAGTGGTCTTGATTTTTGCAAGTTCAGTGACACGGAGCTGCTTTCTGGATGCTGTACAAAATCTGCGGAATTCTGTCACCATGAATTCCCTTAAAAAAATGGGCCATACGATCCAAAGGGGAAGAATGCCAAGATCTACCAGGGGGATCAGGGTAACAGCTATAAAAATCTTGTCGGCAATGGGGTCAAGGAGCTTGCCCAGAGGCGTGCTACCGTCACGGCGGGCCAGCAGGCCGTCAAGATAGTCAGTAAAACCTAAGAGGGTAAAGGCCGCAAGGGCTGTGACCTTCGCCCTGATATCTCCGTAGATCAAGAAATACGGCAGGGGCAACAGTATGATCCGAAGGACTGTAAGGTGATTAGCACGGATTTTCATCAGAGATATTTCACAAAACCTCTTTTCTTGATCTTTTCTACTGCCAGTTTAACCTCATCAAGCCTGTTCCTGGGACAGACGAGTACCGCATCATCTTCAGCCACAATCACCATATCCTCTGTCCCCACAGCAGCCACCAGGATATCGCCTTCCGACATAATCAGACAATTCTTGCATCCAACAGAGGCGACCAGTCCATCAACGGCATTGCCGTCTTTATCCCTGGTCGATAGATCATAATAGGTTTCCCAGACCCCCATATCATGCCAGCCACAATTACATGAAAAGACCACGACATTAGAGGCCTTTTCCAGAAGACCTTTATCCAGGGAATCATCCGGTATCAGGCCATAGTACTGACTGACCATGGATGCTTCTTCCGTTGAGCCGGAGAGGGACCTGATGTGTTCAAGGGGCTCCCATGCTGTGGGCATCCATTTTTTAAGGACCTCAAACAACACCTTGGATGAAAAGGCAAAAATTCCGCTATTCCAAAAAAAAGTCCCTGATGAAAGATAATCGAGTGCAGTCTCTCTGTCCGGCTTTTCGTGGAATGCCGTAACGTCATAGCAATTTTTACCCATTATCTTGGTTCTTAACCTGCCAATCTCAACATAACCATAAGCAGGTTCAGCCCTAACAGGCTTTATACCAAAAGTAACAAGGCAAGGATTGGATCCGGCAAAGGAAAGCCCGGCATCCAGAACACATCTAAAGTCTTCCTCATCCTCAATAAGATGGTCGGAAGGTAGAACTGCTATCAAACTATTGGGGTGAATGGAATCAATCCTGGCCGTAGCCCAGGAAATTGCAGCCGCAGTCCCCTTAGGGCATGGCTCAATAAGTATATTAGAGCTGATAAGGCCTGGGACATGGGTTAATACATCTTCCTCCTGGGCCGGTTTTGTAACCACCCATATCCTCTCCCAGGGAAACATGGGCCGAATTCTGGAAATAGTCTGTTCAAGAAGCGTCTCCTGGCTGTGGATGCAGAGAAATTGCTTAGCCTTGTGTTGCCGACTCCTCGGCCAGAGCCTTGTCCCAAACCCTCCGGCCAACACCAGGGCATGATAGCATTCCTTGCTCAACGTTTTTCCTCCAAAACCTACTGAACTATAAGCGTTTACAGGGTGCTGCAGATGCGAGGCGAAGGGTACACAGACGTACTCCCTGTACTTCAAGTGCCCGACAACAAAGCAGATGCGGTGCCCTGTGAACGCTTA
>JAGGRV010000094.1 GCA_021159445.1 Deltaproteobacteria bacterium
AGCCGGTTGCCGATCGTATACCGTGTACTCTTTCCTCTTCCGATTTTGACCAGATAGTTGTCGGCAACGAGCTCGCGCAATCTAACCTTTATCGTATTCCTGTTGGCATCTGTAATTGCCTGAACATCAGATATCGTTGCCTGGCCATGTTCTTTGATGATCTCCAATATTTGGTTCGAAAGCGCTGGAAGCTTTATCCTCTTATGTTCTATCGCAATTTTTTGAACCAAATTATCCTTCTGCTTTCTTAGGCAGTTAAGAAAAAAGGAAAGCCAATTCCCTAGACCGGAATCATCAGTATCAAGTGTGCGCTGAGCCTTTCTTAATGCCAGGTAGTAGTTATCCTTGTTCTGTTCGATAATGCTTTCCAGCGAGCTATAGGGAACATATGAATACCCGTTCTGTAACAAAAGCAGCGTCGTCAATATCCTGGAAAGTCTACCGTTGCCATCTTGAAAAGGATGGATCGCCAAAAAATGGACAACGAAGACAGCTATGATCAATAGCGGGTGCAGTTCTTTTGCTTCCAGATTATGATTAGTCCATTGTAGCAACGCCTCCATTTTTATAGGTGTTTCAAATGGAGAAGCCGTTTCAAAAATGATCCCTAAGCTTTTCCCGTTGTGATCAAATGCTTCGACATGGTTCGGGAGCTTCTTATATTCGTCCCGGTGGCGGACATCCTTTGAGCTGTATTTCAGCAAAATACTGTGCAACTGCTTGATATGATTTTCTGTAACCAGTATCTCTTGAAAAGACTCAAATACCAGATTCATCGCTTCGGCATATCCAGCCACCTCTTCTTCATCGCGTGATCGGAAAGACATAGTATCAAGTCCGGAAAGAATCTGTTCCACTTCCCGATCCGTCAACTTGACGCCTTCGATCCGCGTTGATGAGCCTATCGATTCGATCGCTGCAATTTTCTTTAACGCGTTCAGCCGATCAGGAGCCAAGTTGCTCAGCGCCCTCCATTCTCCTCTGAATTCATCGACCGCGGCAACCAAGCGCAGAATATCTTTTGTAATATTTATAACGGGTTCCTTCATAAGCTTACCTCAAACCTCAAATACCCATAAATATACCCGAATATACCCATAAATTGACCTGATGTCAATCGCCCCGACAGTATGTGGCAAAAAAGAAAATTGACACCTCTTTCGCTCTGCATTACATTATGTAATACGGGGGTGGCAAAATGATCACATTAAGACTCGATCCAAAATTAGAACAAGCTGTTAATAATACAGCAAAAAATCTTGGATTAACTAAATCAGAATTAATTCGTAAGAGTATTCATGACTATCTAGACAAGCTTAGCAAGCCAAATGCCTGGGAGATTGGTGAAGATTTATTTGGTAAATATTCAAGTGGCCTTAGTAACCTGTCAACTAACAGGAAGGAGCTGATAAAAAGTAGACTCAAGGCCAAAAGAAAATGAAACAAATCCTTATAGATTCTGGCCCATTAATAGCCCTTTTTGACGCATCAGATAAATATCATCATGAGGCTGTTAATTTTATCAAAAAAAATAAATATCAATTGGTTACAAGCCTTGCATCAATTACAGAAACTCTGTATTTATTAGATTTTAATAGAAATGCGCAGATAGATTTTCTTGAATGGGTACATAGGGGAGCAGTCGAAATTCACAATATTGAAAGAGATGATTTCGAAAGGATAAGAGAATTAACAATAAAATATCGCGATTTGCCAATGGATTTTGCTGATTCATGTCTCGTTTATCTGGCCGAAAAACTCAATCTTAATACCATTGCAACGATAGATCGCGATTTTACAATTTATCGAATACAGGGAAGAAGAAAATTTAAAATAATTCTGTCTTAAAATAGCAACTTGCACAAATTATCCGTAACTTCTCAATAAGTTGGGGTAATTACTTTTGAACCCGTGAAACGTTTAGGTTATAGGTTACCTGATAAATGCCAAAATATACTTAATAGCTGGAAATAAAATGCAGACCACTAATATCAATTTGATTAGCCTGGCCGGGACATATTTCTGTAACCTTGCTCCGCAATACATGCCGGCAAATCCCCCCATCCCGAACAGGAAACCCAAGGCCCAATCCGGTGCAATGGCCATTTCAGGATAAAATGGAGCTAATGCCTGATAAAATAGTACACCCACAACTGAGGTTACAAAGGTCCCCATCAATGCCGCACCAGCTACGGTATAAACCGGAAGACCAAAGAAACTTACAAAAAAAGGAGCAATAATGGCCCCGCCGCCTATCCCGTAAATACCGCCGACAATACCGACAGAAAAGCTTAACAGCATTATTCCCATGGTGCTTATATCAAACGTTTGGCCATAGAATTCATAAATAATGCGAGAGGCATTGAACTTTTTTACAATAGTTCGTGGTAATTGCTTTTGACCTGAAGCAATATCAGGTTGATTTGATTCATAGTATTCTTTAACTATTTTCTGGAATTGCTCCTCTGCTGATATTTGATGCCCATTGGATTGTTTTTTCTTAAGCAGATCTTTTATTAATCTACCTCCGATATATAAGAGGACCAAACCGACAAACATCTTGAAGTTCTTTGGATTTGGGAGATATTGTATGCGCAAAATAGCGCCGATTAGAACCCCGGGCAGGGTTCCTATTATAACTGCCCACGTGAGAGGCCACACCATTCGACCTTCTTTTATATATCGATAGACCCCACTGGGAATGGCAACAATATTAAAAAGCTGGTTAGTGGCACTGACTGCCGGAGTGTTGAAACCAAGAAAGCTTACCTGGAAGGGCAAGATTAGAAAAGCGCCAGATACACCACCCATTGAAGTAAAAAAAGAAATAACAAAAGCTACAAGAGGTGGGATCCATGGACTTACTTCAATATCAGCAATCGGGAAATACATTCTAAGTCCTCAAGGTCGCCCTTGGGCAATCTCTCAAATGCTCTGTTGTCCTCAACGGTCTTGTCAAAGCATTTGCCTTATGTTAAGCATCACCTGCTTTAAGGGCGGCGTAGCCAAGTGGCTAAGGCGACGGTCTGCAAAACCGTTATTCCCCGGTTCAAGTCCGGGCGCCGCCTCCAATACTATATACTCACCAACCATTCATACTCCTTGCCAGTCTGGGAATGAACAATTACCCTTAGTATATACTCTCATCCATTGGAATCCAAAAGAGCTTGAAGGTATAACATGCGTGTAGTCGTCATTGGAGCCGGTGAAGTAGGTCGCCATATTTGCCAACAACTCTCTGGAGAAGACCACGAAGTCATTCTTATAGACAGAAATGCCGATCGTCTAAAGCGTGCGGAGCGGGACCTCAATATACTTTGCATTGAGGGAAACGGGGCCTCTGCCCGGACCCTGGAACAGGCGAATATCACAAAGGCCGATCTTTTTATTGCTGTCACTGACATAGATGAGGTCAACCTGATTGCCTGTATAATAGCAAAGGAATATGGTGTATTACGCCGTGTGGCCAGGGCCAGGAACGAGGAATATTTTTCCGGTGTTTCTCCACTGAGTGAGTATCGGCTGGGCATAGATCTCCTGATTAACCCTGATCAGGTCATGGCCCAGGAGATACTCAGGATTAGTGAGGTATCAGAGGCCTTTGAGGTGGTTGATTTTGCTCACGGCGAGGTCGTACTGGTTGGGTACCAGGTAAAAGAGGGCAATCCTGTCTGTGGCGTAACACTGGCTGATCTGAAGGATTTAAGAGGACTCTATGATTTTGTAATAGTTGCCATAGTCAGGGAGGGAGAGACCATCATTCCCAGAGGGGATGACATCATCCAGGCTGAGGACCGAATTTACCTGGTTGTAAGGCGCAGGGACATGGCGGCAGTGGAAGATTTGTTCAATCTATGGAGCATGGTCCCCAAAAAAGTCTTTATCATCGGCGGTGGCCGGGTCGGTTTTCGGGTAGCCAAGGCCCTGGAACAACGGAAGGTAGACGTAGCCCTTGTGGAGATCGACCCGATAAGATGCGAGCATCTTGCCGAGCATTTGGATAGTGCAGTAGTGCTTAACTTTGATGGTCTGGACGCCCATGATTTGCTGTCAGAGGGAATAGACACGGCAGATCTCGTGGTGTCTGTCACAGATGGAGATACCACAAATATCCTTTCGAGCCTCCTTGCGAAGTATCACGGTGCAAAGAAGTGCATAACCCGCATAAGCCGTCCGGATTTCATCCCGCTCCTTGGAAAGCTGGGAATAGACGTTGCACTCAGCCCAAGGCTTGTAGCAGCCAATATGATTCTGCGTTTTGTGAGGCGGGGCGCGATTCTCTCTGTTGCTTCATTACTCGGGAGCGAGGCAGAGGTGCTGGAGCTTGTGGTCTCTGAGCGTTGGGTGTATGTAGATAAGCCTTTAAGATCTATAGACTTTCCCATGGATGCCAACCTTGGTGCAGTGGTCAGAAAAGGAAAAGTGATCATTCCCTCAGGAGATACAGTGCTGAAGGCAGGAGATCGACTGATAATCTTCAGCATGAAGAAGGCGATCCCTATGGTGGAACAGCTCCTCACCTCATGAGACTGGGTACGGGTACTATCGGGGTCCTGTTGGGTTGGCTCTTTCTCTTCCTTTCAGTTGCCCTTCTGATCCCCATCGCATTCAGCATATATTACG
>JAGGRV010000559.1 GCA_021159445.1 Deltaproteobacteria bacterium
CCTGTACTTCAAGTGCCCGACAACAAAGCAGATGCGGTGCCCTGTGAACGCTTACAGCCCGACAAAGACTGGCTCACCCTGCCGCCGCCCGGCAAAAAATATAAGCCTAAAAAACGAAGACTGAGGCGACGGAAACGAGCCGATCCAGGGTAAAATCTTCCCCCTTGACACACAACCCTACTTCCGGCATACTCCCGCTTCCGAAAAACAACTTTCTATCCCTAAGAGGTTATAAATTGGGAAAAAAACAGCAGAAAGAAATCCAACGCCGCCGCACCTTTGGCATCATCAGCCATCCGGATGCGGGCAAGACCACCCTTACCGAGAAGTTGCTGCTGTTTGGCGGCGCCATCCAGATGGCCGGGGCGGTGAAATCGCGCAAAACCGCCAAACACGCGGTCAGCGACTGGATGTCCATTGAAAAGGAGCGTGGAATTTCAGTCACGACTTCGGTGATGAAGTTCAATTACCGGGATTTTGAGATCAATCTGCTTGACACCCCCGGTCACCAGGATTTTTCCGAGGATACCTACCGGGTGCTGACAGCAGTGGACAGCGCTCTTATGGTGATTGACAACGCCAAGGGGGTGGAGGCACAGACCGAGAAACTGATGGAAGTGTGCCGAATGCGCAATACCCCGATCATAACCTTTATCAACAAACTTGACCGTGAGGGGATGGACCCGCTGGATATCCTTGCCGACATTGAGAATAAGCTGCAGGTTGAGTGCGCTCCGCTTTCATGGCCCATCGGCATGGGCAAAAGTTTCAAAGGTGTATACAATATTTACCGTCGGCAGCTGCACCTTTTTACCCCCCGCCAGGATACCCGGCCGCAGGACGGTATAGTGGTCAAGGACCTTGCCGACCCAATGCTTGACGAATTGCTGGGCTGGCAGGCGGACAAACTCCGGGAGGATATCGAACTGCTGAAAGGGGCGACCAATCCCTTTGAACATAAGGAATATTTAAAGGCAAGCCAAACTCCGGTATTTTTCGGCAGCGCCATCAACAATTTCGGAGTGAAGGAGTTGATTGACGCTTTTGTTGAACTGGCGGCGGCGCCCGGCCCCCGCCCCACCACCAGCCGGCTGGTCTCCCCGGAAGAGGACTCCTTTTCAGGCTTTGCCTTTAAAATCCAGGCCAATATGAATCCGGCCCACCGGGACCGGATCGCATTTTTCCGTATCTGCTCAGGGAAATTCACCCGCGGCATGAAGGTGCGTCACCACCGGCTCGGCAAAGAGATGACCCTGGCCAACGCCACTATCTTCATGGCCCAGGATCGCAACAATGTGGAGAATGCCTATCCAGGCGATATTATCGGCATCCATAATCACGGTACCATCAAGATCGGCGATACCTTCACTGACAAGGAGGAGCTCAAGTTTACCGGTATTCCCAATTTCGCGCCCGAACATTTCCGCAGAGTGCTGCTCAAAAACCCTTTCAAGGTCAAACAGCTTAACAAGGGCCTGTTACAGATGGCCGAAGAGGGGGCCGTGCAAATATTCCGACCGATCACAGGCAGCGATTATATCCTGGGAGCGGTGGGAGTGCTGCAATTTGACGTGACCGTGGCGCGGCTCAAGGCAGAATACGGGGTGGATGCGGTCTACGAAGGGGTGGGTTATACTACGGCCCGCTGGATAAGCTGCGATGATCGCAAGAAACTCGAAGAGTTTAAGGATAAGAACGAGGCCAACCTGGCCTTGGACGCTGAGGGTCATCTGTCCTTTTTGGCAGCCAGTGAGTGGCGGCTATCCCACACCATGGAGCTTTTTCCGGATATTCTTTTTCACAAGACCAGGGAATATAGTTGAGGTTAAAAAAAACAACAACTCATATCGGTTTTTTTCTATACCCTTGAACCTATATTCTATCTCCAAGCGGCTCAACAGCAGTTCACAACTTCAAAGCTGATCCGCCAGGGTTTTTCCGGCCAGGGCCTTACGTGCCGAATCAAAGACCTGTTCTGCCACCTGCCCACCGGGAGAGGTCTGTGTTTTGCTGCCGCATATGGCGTCAACCACTTCCACTGCCTCAATTTTTTCCGCAGGGGCTGCAGGCACATATTTACTTTCCTCTTCATCCAAGGATTTCAGCAGCTTAGCTGCTTCCAGGTCTTCCAACACTTTCCCCACCTGGGCTTCCGAAATCTCCAAACGGCGAGCAATCCCGTTCCTCTCCGCAAAGTGACGTTTGGAATAATCTGCAAAAACATTGTCTAATATGTCAAAAGCCAGAGCCAGGCGAACGATGGGGGCAAGTGTGTCAACGCCTGGGACATACCGGCGCCAGTTCTGGGCCGAAAAGGCCATCTCAGCGCCGGTCAGAAAAACAACCCAACCAAAATATAACCAGACCATAAAAAGTGGTAGAACTGCAAAGGAACCATAAATGGCATTATAACGGGCAACTCCTATCTGAAGGTAGACATACAGGCCCTGGACCAGCAACCATCCGACCCCCCCCACCAGCCCGCCGACAAAGGCCGGGAGAACACGGACCTTTGAATTGGGAAGAAATCGGTAAAGGATTGTGAACGTAGCAACCAGCAATATGACAGGGACCATTTTGAGTACAAGGGGCAAAACCCAGCCCACGGGAAGTAGACCATTGATCCGGGATAAAAGGGTCTCACTCTCCAGCGTCGCTTCGGCGGCAAGTCCAACATTGATGGACACGGGGAACAGAATCATAAGGGCCAGATAATCCATAACCTTACGTCCGAGAGGGCGTCCACTCTCGGTTGCCCAGATGACATTCATGGCCTGTTCGATACTTCCAAGCACTGAGATGACGGCAAACAGCAGACCGAGAATACCAAAGGCTCCAAGAGTAGCAAAGTTGGTACGTTCCACATAGTCAAATATCTTGCCCACAGCTATCCGAAGTTGTCCCACAAGGCCACCGGATTCGGACGGCACCCCTTCCGCCTTAACTTCCCCGGGACCATCTCCGGTCGTGGAAGGAGTTTCGATCGACTCGGGCACTGCGGCCGACCCAGGTTTGAGCTTTCCTCCTTCCTGGACCGTTCTGAAATCGAACTGATCAATGATACGATAAGCCGCTTCTCTCATCTGATCCCCCGCTCCCAGGCCCTTGAGGACCGCGGTACCGAGAGCCAGCATGGGAACCATTGAGAGCATCACCGTAAATGTCAAGGCGCTTGCCCGAAGAGGAATAGAATCCCGCCGGAACTCAAGAATCAGTATAAAAACGATCCTGATTGCGGCATGGAAGACCAGAGCAGGCTTTGTCTGCCCCTCTGCCGGGGCTTTCCAGACCCAGGCCATGACATTTGCCCGCAGATCCTGCCACCATCCTCCAACTCCCTTCCCTTCGGATTTAGACGATTTTCTTTCCATGAGCTACACGTCCTCGCCTAAAAAGGTCCGGAAAAAATACCCCCAGGTGATATTCACAAACCGAACACCTTTTTTAGGATATCCGTAGTCCTGGCCACTGGGTCCGTGCGTATTTTCTTCTCCTCTTCTGCCAGTAACGTGAAAAGTCCGTCAAGGGCCTTGCCGGTGACATAGTGGTCCAGATCAAAGTCAGTGCCTGCTATTAGCGGTTTTACAGCCGCATGGTCAACCAGGGACTGGTAGGACTGGGTTACACCCACTGTCTGGGAAGTGGCATGAACTATAGGCTTGAACCTCTCGCTAAGCGGTTGCCAGGTCTTCTCCCGGAAATAATCGGTAGCCGCGGTATCCCCTCCTTTCCATAAACGACGTGCATCTTCAAAGGTCAGATCCTTTACGGCCTGGGTCAGGACGGGAAGTGCCTCTCCTGAGGCCTTTTCTGCGGCCTGGTTCATGGTTTGTTCAAAAGCGTCAGTCTGGGAACCAAGGCCAAGCCCTCTCAAGGTTCCAGCAACATTCTGGAGATAGCCTGGCAGTGGTATATGAATGACCGGATTGTCCATAAAACCTCCGGAGGCGGAGGCCCTTTCCACTGCCCTCTGCACCCCGAGATTCAAAGCCTCCCGAAGCCCGGTCAAGATCTCCTGATCAGTGAGCCCGTTCTGCTCCCCGACGGCTTCCCCGGCCTCTTTCGGGCCGGTTACATCTTTTACAGTCTCAAGGGCACTGTCCCAGAACCCGCCATAAACCGATGTGGCAAAGGCCACAAGGCCAAACAGAATCAAAATCAGAATCTGTCTCATAGAAAGAACTCCTTTTTTGTTTTACAAAATTACAATGTTAGGCCAAAAAACAGCATTTTCTTAAAAAATATGTAATTACTCAGGTGGATAGGCTGAAGACTGTTAGGAAAAAGCGCATTTTAAAGCCATGTATGGTGCAAAAACCACATATTTCTGCCAAAATTCGGCAATCGTACTCTTCTGACCCCTTCAGCCTTCAGTCTAAACAACTTCAGCCTGGCTACGTGAGTAGTTCAAAAATATTAGCAAATTATTTCACCGGCTGTCAATCTGAAACAAGAATGAGGCACTGGATATTTCATATAAGATACAGGCAGCAAGCACCGACTCGTTATTTGAATTTTATATCCCAGCAATAATCTGCGCGTAACCGTTCACACTCCCTGGCAGCCGATAGGCTTTTGCAGGGTTTCAACCGCGG
>JAGGRV010000312.1 GCA_021159445.1 Deltaproteobacteria bacterium
GGGTTTTTGTGGGGTGTCAGGTACTGAGAAAATTGACTTAGGAACGGGAGATAAATAAATTGAACAAAAATTAATAGGGTTTTTTGTTGTATTCAAGGCGCGAGGAGCGAGCATAACGGGTTATGTGATCGACGAGCAACGAAGAAGACGGCAAAAAAGACATTAATTTGTTCAAGTTATTTATTGTACGTTCCTTAAGGAGGTAACAATGGATTTATTACCACCAATTGCGAGTGTCTTTCTTGGATTGATCATGGGATACCTTGGCCAGCGGGCAAGGATGTGCTTTATAGGCGGAATGAGGGATTATTACCTGGTGAGGGATACATACCTGCTCAAAGGGTTATTTTCTTTCATAGTATGCGCCCTTGCAGGATTTATACTATTCCAATTTGTATCTCCTGCCATTAAAACTTTTCCCTGGTTTCTGGATGGCGGTGCGGTCTTTGCCAAAAAGTGGGCGGCTATGGGAGTGACAGCAAACCCCAGCTCGTTATTACCAGTGCCCGGAGACCCAATAACGTGGTCTCCAAAGGCCGGGGCACATATAATCCTTGCCGTATTGGGCGGATTTGGCCTTGGTTTTTTCTCCTGCATGGCAGGAGGCTGTCCCTTCAGGCAACACATAATGGCCGCTGAAGGCAGCAAAAGTGCCATCGTATATCTTGTAGGATTTGCCTTGGGCGCAATACTCTTCCACAGGTTTGTCGCCCCATTCATTAAAGCGGTTTTGGCTTAGGAGGTAAAAATAATGGCCGACGTAACCTTAGATGTATGTGGTGAGGTTTGTCCCTTACCTGTGATGAAGACCGACGAGGCATTGACGAAAATGAAATCAGGAGAGACCTTGGAGGTAATAGTCGATTACCCACCGTCAAAGGAGAATGTGAGAAGGCTTGTGACCCATAAAGGACATGAGGTTCGAGATATTACCGAGGATGGAGAGATAGTAAGATTGTTGGTCAAAAAGGCATAGAAGTATTGGAAATATTGGTAAAAAGGGAAGAAAATGGAAAGCTCTCACTTCTGGCCAGAGGAGGTACCTATTATGTCGTTGTCCTTGACCGAGGGGAGGATATCCTGTTTCTGGCTAAAGGGAGTCAATTAGCCCGTGCATTTAAGGAACAGGATCAGAGACGAGAACAGGGCACGGATGTAAGATGTCCTTCATGCGATTTCATGCTGGCATCGCAAGGTGTTTATTCTATACAGAAATCGCGGGAGTTCATTCAGAATATCTCCATGGGTGAGGCAGAAAAGATATTCAAGGGACTTGGTTTAGTGAATCTCTGGAGAGAATTTAAAGAAAAAATTTCAAAGCGGCTATCCCACTAAAATCTTTTCCTTTGGCTCAGACACTACCTCACCTATGACGGTTGCGCTGGCCATCCCCCTTCTTTTTAATTCACTCAGCAATTCATTGGCCCCCTCTCTTGCCACAGAGATCAGCAACCCGCCAGAGGTCTGGGCGTCAAAAAGGATATCCTGCATGAACTCGTCCACAGAAGGGGCAAAATCCACGAATGCCTCGCGAAACTCCCGGTTCTTGTAAGTCCCGGCCGGCACGAGCCCCATCCGGGCATACTCCATGGCCTCGGGGAAATACGGAACCAGGCCGGCCTGCAACCTGATTCCTGCACCGGTATCTACTACCATCTCGCACATGTGACCCAACAGACCAAAACCGGTGATATCGGTACATGCGTGGACAGGGTAGTGTCCCATAACCTCAGCCGCATCCCTGTTAAGGGTAGCCATGAGATGGGTGATACTTTCAATGATCTCCTTGGAGGCAATTCCACCTTTAATGGCGGTATTGATAATCCCGGTACCTAGAGCTTTGGTCAGGATCAACTGATCTCCCGGCTCCATGGCCTTTTTTGTAAGGATACGATCTGGATGGATGAACCCGGTGACGGACAGACCATATTTCAATTCATTGTCCTCCACACTGTGCCCTCCCACCAAAACGACATCCGCCTCTCTCATCTTGTCCAGGCCCCCCTGCAGAATCTGCCGGAGGATAGACAAATCCATCTTTTTGAGAGGAAAGCACACCAGATTCATGGCCGTTTTGGGAACACCTCCCATGGCATAGACATCACTCATGGCATTAGCTGCGGCAATTTGCCCAAACCAGTATGGATCATCCACGATCGGGGTGAAGAAATCCACCGTCTGGATGATGGCAATATCGTCAGTGATTCTGTATACGGCTGCGTCGTCAGCCCGCTCCAATCCTACAATAAGATTAGGATCAGTGGGGTATTCCAATCCGCATAGTGCTTTGTCCAGGTCCCCTGGAGGAATTTTTGAGGCTCACCCAGCTCCGGAAACCGTCTCGGTGAGACGAAGCTTCTTTTGTTTGATCATTGAATGTTCCCTTATCTCTGATAGCAGTGAGATTGCAGAGCCGATTCCGATCTCAAAGAATGAACACGACTCAGGGCATAGAGGAAAAAAATTCCTTCCTTGAGGGCTTTGATTAAATCCGACCTTGTTCGTATCTTGCCACTAATGCGGGTAGCAACGCCGCCCAGTTCTTCCAGCGTATGGGAGTCGCTGCCACCTGTAAACGAGACAGGATAATTCTGATACAAAGACAAGGCCATCTGATTTTCATGTTCCTGATTCCTGCCGTTTATCCCTTCCACTATCCGACAACATCCTTCCCTGATCAAGTACTCCTTGGTAGGGCGCGCCTTCCTGCAGGGGTGAGCTGCAATAGCCACTCCACCTGCCCCATTCACCTCCGTTAGAATTTCCTTTGCTGAAAGTCCCCTTTGAACTTCTTCAAAAGGACCAAAGATGAGAAAATCCCCTTCTGGAGTTGAATATTCCATTCCGAAAATAACGCAAAGACCATCTCGTTGCAGTCCTTCCAGGCAAAAATTCCTTATGTCCATTGTGTCGTGATCAGTGATACAAACGCCGTCCAGCCCCCTGGACCTGGCATGGGTCAATATGTCCTTCAGGTCTAAGCTGCTACACGGTGAAATCCGAGTATGTACATGAAGGTCGAAAAGCATGATATATATTCCTGGTAATTTAATAAAAAGTCAAATTGGTTTTACTCATGAATAAGACCTGATCCATAGGTATTTCCTATTAGCATTATCTTCAACTATGATTTAGTATTGAAATACATCGGTCTTTGGATCGGGCTGTAGTATATGTTCGGTGTATTATTTGCGGAATTATTCATTCAATGCCTTCTAAATGCATATTGATACTCCTCGACGGTCTCGGTGACCGGGCCTATGTAAACCTGGGCCACAAGACTCCACTTCAGGCGGCTGAAACCCCCAATCTCGATAGACTGGCCAGGCTCGGCAGCAATGGTCTGTTCCATGGAAAAAGACAAGGCCTGGCGCTTCTCCGCACGTAACGGACTCAGACCCACTGCAGGAAGGTATGCCCCTGATAGAAATACAGCCTCTCAATTCCACTCAGGCGGACCCTGAGGCACATGCCACTTCCCGGGTACTGAAAAAATTCCTCTTGGATTGTTACACAAGACTCAAAGGCCACCGGGTAAACTCAAACCGGCAAATGAAAAAAGAATGTCCCATAAATGCACTTGCTACCCAGCGCCCCGGCAGATTCAAGGCGGTTGATTCTTTCCGTCGCCGCTGGGGGCTCAGGGGATTATCAATATCCTCAGGCCTGATTTACTGGGGACTGTGTAATTTTATCGGCATGGAGGTCTTGAAGGCACATGACAGCATAGATCCCGGTAAAGACCTTGCCGGCCGGATTGAGCTTGCCTGTTCACACCTTCGTGGTTTCGATTTTGTCCATGTCCACACCAAGGCCCCGGATTCTGCTGCCCACACGAAAAATCCGTATCTCAAAAGGGCAGTAATCGAGTCTCTGGACAGAGGACTGGGAAGTGTCCTAAATACACTGCTTGACGATCCGGAATTATTACTGGTGATTACATCCGATCACTCCACCCCCAGTTCCGGTCCCCTGATTCATTCAGGCGAACCAGTGCCGATTACTGTGGTTGGAACCGGAGTCCGCAGGGATGGTATCGAACGTTTTGATGAAATTAATTGTGCTGGTGGAGCACTGGGGTTTGTTACAGGGGCTGATTTCATGCCCATGGTACTCAATTTCCTGGACAGGACCAAACTGAGAGGCCTTATGGATACACCGGAAGATCAGCCCTATTGGCCTGGACTCAGAAAACCTTTCAGTTTGGAATGATGGATACATATTGCAGAATGCTGATCACTTACAGAGGGATCATATTGGTCTGTTTTGAGAAAACCGCAGGATAATCATGACTGAAACAGGTGTTGTTCACGGACGTTTTCAGATCCTGCATAATGATCACCTGAAGTACCTGATGGCAGGGAAGTCAAAATGCAGGCACCTTATTATCGGGATAACCAACCCGGACCCGACCCTGAGCCGTAAAGACGCTGCGGACCCGGCCAGAAGCTCATCCCATGCAAATCCTTTTACCTATTATGAAAGATATCAAATGGTTAAAACCACATTGCTGGGACAAGGACTTGGAATAACTGGTAATTATTCACTTTCCCCCCTGACAGCCAACAGCCTTTTTCAGGTTTCAAA
>JAGGRV010000640.1 GCA_021159445.1 Deltaproteobacteria bacterium
TTCACAGGGCACCGCATCTGCTTTGTTGTCGGGCACTTGAAGTACAGGGAGTACATCTGCGTACCCGTACGCCTCGCATCTGCAGCACCCTGTAAACGCTTACAGTACGGTTATGAATTAGGTGGTAGGGAAAACTTGAGTAACTTAATGATATCTGAAGAGAAAGGAGAAATACAAATGTCACACAGACAAAAACCATTTGCCGCCTTAATAATTGCCGTTACAGCAGCTATACTGAGCGCCGTTTCAATTTCCTTTGCAGGTTCAGGGCCGAACATGCAGGAGGGCTTGTGGGAGATCACTATTAAAATGGAAATGCCCGGCATGCCGGTAAGTATGTCTCCGATGATACACACTCAGTGCATCACGAATGAAGACATGGTTCCCCGTGGCTCTCAACAGGGTCAACAGGGCGAGGAGTGCAAAATCACCAAGACTAAGGTGGAGGGTGATACAGTGACATGGACCATGGAGTGCGATAGTCCGGAAGGCAAGGCAAGGACAACCGGTAAAATAACATACAGCGGAGACACTTTTAAGGGCACAACCAAGATGACAATGCAAGGCATGGAAATGATTCAACACCTCAGCGGCCGGCGCATCGGTAATTGCAAGCATTAGAAAAGCTTAACTTTGAACCTGTGAACGCTTATAGGATATCATTTATTTTCACTGCTTGAAAGCCTTTCTGCTACATCAAGTACCGTCCTTGCGTATGGGCGGCTGTAGTTATATCTGAGGATGACTGCCTCCTGCTCATTGCGGCTGAGATTGTCTTTCCATCCGTAGTTTCTTATGTAATTTGCCATACTGGCAAGTGCATCGGGTTTTGAGAACAAGTCTACCTTGCCGTCGTGGTCTTGGTCAATTCCAAAGCGAAGGGCGTTTGAAGGCATGAACTGGCACAGGCCTATGGCCCCAAAGATTGAGCCCTTGATTTCAAGGGGGTCTATTTTGTTTTGTTCAGAATAGACAAGAAGTGCCCTGAGTTCCTCATAGGCCCACTGGGACTTATCTTTAAGTTTCTTTTCCACGCGTTCTCTTTCGGTAGATTTAAGCAGTTCAGGGGGAAGCCAGAGTTTTACACGATCTATATCAGTTGCTGCCGCCATGCTCGCCAATATATTAAAGGCGCGATCGGGACCCAGGTAACGGCCAAGGTCTGTCTCCACAAGGAGAATTGCAACTTTTATTTCCTTGGGCACACCATATTCACCTTCTATCCGGATTAGTAATTCTTTATGCGTATCCAAAAAAGCACTGGCCCTTGAGAGGCGTTCAGGCCTGAGGAACTTGCTGTAATCAAGTTTACTCTCCTTGTGAGAAAGTTTGCGTGGCATGACCCCGGGATTAAATTGGACTTCGCGTCTGGTAAATATGCTGCGAATTGTCGCCTCGTCCTCTCCATCCTCTATTAAATGCTCTATAAGAGGTTCCCAAACAGAGGCATTTACAGCCTTGGAGGCAGGACACGAAACAGGACATATAAGAAAGGAAAGGACGAAGATAATAAGGAGAGCTGGAGGAGACTTAACCCAGCCAGCCATCGGGTTGTTTCCTGATTTTTCGTGTTTCAATCTGCAGAGTTTTGGGGGCTGAATTATTTTCAAGAAGTTGTCCCCATTCGCCTTGTTCTTTAATGTAGTCATCCAGCGCCTTGCCCGAGAGCCTGGACTTGGGCTTGAATTTCATGTTGAAAGGATTTTTAAATACGCCGTTTTCCTTGATTCGATAGTCAAGATGCGGTCCGGTGGACAAACCACTTGACCCTACATAACCTATTATTTGCTTTTGCTCGACCCGGATTCCTTTTTTTATCCCTTTGGCAAATCTGGAAAGGTGACCGTAATAAGTCTTGTAACCTCCAGGGTGTTTTAAGATAACGATCCTGCCAAAACCTTTTTGCCAGCCCACAAAACTGACCCTGCCGTCTGCCGCAGCCATTATGCGTGTACCTATGGGGGCGGCGAGATCCACGCCAAGGTGAGGGCGATAGACCTTGAGGATCGGGTGCAGACGTCTCTTGGAGAATTTGGATGTTACTCTGTAGACAGGAAGAGGAGATCTCAAAAAAGAAGTCCCGACCTCCTGGCCGGCGGAATCATAGTATTTCCCCTTGGTTTGACCTTCGGGCCTGTAATAATAGGCGTCAAAGCCTTTGTAATGGTTTTTGTACCGTGCCGCCACTATTTTGCCATAACCCACAAAACGATCGTCCTTGAAATATTCCTCAACGATTACGTCAAACTGGTCGCCGAGCCTGGTTTCAGTATTAAAATCCAACCTGGATGCAAATATATCTGTGAAGGCCATGGTGAGCCTGCTGTTGGCTCCTATCTTTGAGAAGGCGGAAAACAGGGAACTGTCTATTATCCCAGATAGTTTTGTCAAACGGCATTCCAGTAAAACCGAGTCTCTGAAGGCATGGAACTCACTTGCGCTATCCTCATTGGGCTCTAATGCATAGATCTCAAGCGGACCCCTTTCATAAGTACATCGAATGAGCCCTCCGCAATCGTTTAGTGAGATACGGAAAGAATCCCCCGGCCTGCATTTTCTGAAATCAACGACCTGTGAAAGCCCTTTAATTACCTGAGATTCCAGAGACCTGTCCAGCTCATTCCTTTCCAGGGCATGTGCAAAGGTCTCACCGGACTTGATAGTGCCCTTGACTATAACAGCCGGTTTTATTTTCGCTGTGTATTCAGTGGTGTCATCAGTATTTTTGTTTCCGACCGGATCAGCCTGCTTTGATGTGAATGTATTTTGTACGGGCGAGGTTTCCCGGGATCTGTAATCGCCTATCCAGGAACAGACTAACAGAACACATAAAAACCCAGAAAAGATGGCAATAATACGAAAAAAACTATTGTTCATAAGTAACCGCTCACAATAATACTCCCGGCCAAGATTTATGATCAATTTTTATCACGTATTTGGCCGGAACACAACAGTATTGACTAGTCCTGAAACAAGTTTCCAAGGCCTCCGAGCACTGATCCTTCCCCCTTGGTGCTGGATCCACCGGTGTTTTGTGGTGCGGATTCGCGAATCCTGCCGGCAAGTCGGGAAAAGGGTAGGGATTGCAGCCACACATGACCCGGTCCGGCAAGACTGGCGAAAAAGAAACCTTCGCCACCGAAAATGGCTGATTTAATATTTCCTACATACTCTATATCATAGGATACTGTGCGAGTAAGGGCTACCAGGCAGCCTGTATCAACTCTCAAGGTCTCCCCAGGGCCAAGCTGTCTTTCCACAATGGTTCCCCCTGCATGGACAAAGGAGAGACCATCACCTTCCAGCTTCTGCATAATGAATCCCTCTCCGCCAAAGAGGGCAGCCCCGATCTTTTTCTGAAATGCCAGGCCAATTGATACGCCCTTGGCAGCGCAAAGAAAAGCATCTTTCTGGCAGACTATCTGGTTGTCGTAGTCCTTTAGGTCCAGGGGAATGATCTTTCCCGGATACGGTGCTCCAAAGGCAACTTTTGCCTTGCCGTGGCCTTGTTGGGTAAAGACTGTGCAAAAAAGACTTTCACCTGTGATCAGCCGTTTTCCGGCCCCTATCAGCTTGTCAAAAAAACCTCCGGTCTGCGAGGAAGTACTGCCGTCGCCGAAGATAGTCTCCATGACTATTCCATCCGTCATATACATCATTGCCCCGGCTTCAGCCACGGCGCTTTCACCTGGATCCAGCTCAATTTCCACGAACTGCATTTCCTGCCCGAAGATCTGATAGTCTATTTCATGGGCCGTAATACCATGGGCTATGCCTGGAGTGGGCAGCGGGGGTCCCATACGGGATTGCTGAGTAGCAGAGTTCAGCTCCGGTATTTGGGAAATAGGCGTCCAGTCTGCCATTCCTTCCTTCCAGACCAGTGTATCCGTGCCAATACGTCCTGAGGCAAGATGCGTGCTTATCTCTTCGGCCGAATACGGCCCCTGGGTCTGACCATTTGCTGCTATGTGCCATGTGCTCATAGGATATGTTCCCCTACCCTTTGGATTGTTGATTTATAATTGTTGATCTATCATTGCTGTAAGCGTTCACAGAAATTTTATCCAGGCCTTCCTGTTCCTTGGGCCATCGAATTCACAAAAGAATATCTTCTGCCATGTTCCCAGGCACAACTGCCTGTTTTCGAAAATTACCTGTACCTCTGATCCCACCAGTGATGACTTAATGTGGGCAGGTGAGTTTCCTTCCAAGTGATGATAGTCATACTCCCATGGAACTATCTCATTCAGTACAGAGATTATGTCCCGTCGGACTGCCGGATCTGCCCCTTCATTAATGGTGAGACCTGCTGTAGTATGGGGCACATAGATGAAGGCAAGACCATCACTCACACCTGCTGAATCTATGGTCTGCTGGATCTGTCCGGTAATGTCAATTAGTTCGGTTCTTGCCTTGCTTTTTATCGAAATCGATTCCATGGCTCAGACCTCCTGATTAAATTGATAATTGATAATTGAAGATTGAGTAATTGAGATCCAAAAAAATACCTTAAATTTCTGTACTTCTCAATAAGGAACGGGAGATAAATAAGTTGAACAAAAATTAATAGGATTTTTTGTTGTATTC
>JAGGRV010000408.1 GCA_021159445.1 Deltaproteobacteria bacterium
GGGCGGGCCTGTTCATCCTGTCTGAATAAAGGAAATTCCTATATTCGAGGAAGTTGAAAGAAAGCAAAGGGGATGTTGTGCATTCAGTCCAGGGGTCCAGTGGCTTCAGGAATGGAGCCAAGAGAAAGAAACACTGGAATCGGTTCAGGGCGAAACTGATTTTGCCCTGCATGCCGGGTAAAAAAAGATCCGGGTCAACATTACCTGAGCGGAAGCGAGCTCGATTATCAGAATGATACCCTCGCTCCCACGTAGTAGAATCTACCCACATTTGATCCAAGAACTTTATCCACATTTTCATCAAACATATTGTTTATCCCGCCGTAGATTTCGTATTGTTGCATGTTTCTGAACTTCTTTGAAACTGCAATATCCGTTATGGTGTAGTCATCGGCCTTTTCGTCGTCACTCTTGTGCTGCCGGCCAACATATCTGATCATCAGGGTTCCTGAAAAATCATATGGGAAATCATAGGTTCCATACATTGAGACTGTCCTTTCCGGGTTGAAGAGGAGGTCTTTATCTGTTTCCTTATCTTCGGTGTGAAGTTCCGTCCAATTCAAATTCAAGGAAAGTCCAATATCGAAAACGTATCCAAGCTCAACTTCAACCCCCATTGTTTCAACATCACTTTTATTCACATATGTCTGATAATCGTCAACGCCGTCTCCATTGATATCAACTCGTTCCAGCTCAATTTTATCTTCAATGTCATTGTAAAAAGCGGCAATTGAATAGCTGAAGTTCGAATATGAACCGCTTGGCCCTATCTCATAACTCCTAACAAATTCAGGATCCAGTTTATGAGCTGACTGTTTTGGGCCGTAGATTGCCTCAGCGCCGATCCTGGGAATGTCTCCGGGCGTTGGACCAACAACATACATCTCAGCCGCATCCGGGGCCCTGTAACCTTCCGCATAGTTCAGCCTCAGCCTGAACAACGGTGCGAAATTCTTGACCAATCCAACCTTAAATGTCGGCTTGTTGTCTGCGATGGAGATATCATCGTATCTCGCTCCGAATATTGCATTCAGTGTCTCAGAAATTTGCCATTCATCCTGCAGATAGAGAGATTTGTAACGGACTGTTTTGTTAACGAACTCTGTGCTCGCAGGATCAGGATTGATAGCACAGGAGTCTCTTGATTCTTCCCTGTATTCGCCTCCTCCCACAAGGACGTGATCTTTATGTATGGAATAGATCGTCTCTGCTTCGTATCCTGTAAAATCCACATCAGCGCTGAATTTTTTGTTGACCGGCGCCTTGAAATTAAGGGCGCTTGTGCGGTTGCGTTTTTCATACTCCGATCTGTAGGCCCTGAGTTTTATCATCAGTTCGTCTGTGGCCAGATATTTGATATCAGCGCCGTAATCATACCTCTTGTTGTCGTCCACGGATTTTACCGGCGTGTTCATGATCATGGCGGCAGGAGGCATCTGTCCCGGTCTTGGCTTCTTGAACGCGCCTCGATAAACACCTTCCCTGTCTTCCTCGAAATAGCAAAAGTCTATTGCCGCCTTGAATGCATCAGTGAAGTCGTACTCCAAAGATGTGCCGACATTCAGCACTTCTGCATCGTCCCTGTAAGTTACATCAACAACTCCGGTTTGACCGTGCTGATCATCCGTCGGTATAGGCTGGTTATTTTTCGGATTCAACGCCTTTTGATTATATGATTCAGTTTCAGTATACGGATTCACATTGTTATAATTGGCAAAAAGAGTATATCCCAGTTTATTGGTTTTCCCTATCAGACTGAAGCCTGATGTATATGCTTCCCCGTTGCTGTAGTCATTCATTCCTCCTCGCAAATCGATATCGCCATGGATTCCTTCCTTTGGTTTCTTTGTAATAATATTGATGACTCCACCAAGTGCATCCGAACCATAGAGAGTGCTCATAGGTCCTTTGACTATCTCAATCCTCTCTATGAGGCCCACCGGAATTCTGTCCATCTCATAAGGTCTTTCAGTTTCAGATGCAAGCCTCTTTCCGTTTAGCAGAAGAAGTGAACCATTTGCCCCCAGGCCCCTGATCGATATGGCGCTCTTTGATTTCGAACTTGGATGGGGAAAACGCCCATATTGCATAGTCAGCCCCGGTGTCTTTTCAATGACGTCCTTTAGGGTGGCGGCCCCCATCATCTTTATTTCTTCTGAAGTAATTACGTCAACTGATGCGGCCACCCCTTCCACATTTTTTTTCGTCTTGGTGGCTGTAATCACATATACTGGTTCTATCTCAATGACCTTATCCGTTGTCTCAGCGTTATCCTCTGCCAGCGCAATAGCCGGCAAATTTATCAGAATCAGAAAACCAATGGAAATTATGATCAAAAAAGCATGTTTCGTCATAGTGGTCACCTTTTAACCTTTTAACCTTCTACCTTCCACCTTCTACCTATCCACCTTTTTTTTGCTTACATCACGCAGGACCTGCTGAAGGTGCAACCATTCTTTCAATACTCCCTCGGGATACTGGTGAAATGCATTGATATAAAGGCTCATCCTCTGGGCATGGACTTCATTTCTAAAGACCCAGAACAAATCCTCTTCGTTCATCTCGCCGTTTTCCTGCAGCTTTCCGGCCGTCCTTGCAATATCATTTGCAATACAATTCGCTTCCTTGACCACCTCATCACTTTTCTCAAGTTCTGTCTGGCAAAATGATCGGGCATGACAACCGGAACATATATCGAGCATCTTGTTTCTCAGATCCTGCCACTCAGCCAGGGTCGCCCTATGGCTGTTGGGTGCCAAAATCGGACCGAGTTTTGAAAGATAGTTAATTACTCCTTTCTGATACTCTGCATGCCTTTCATCCGGTTCTTCCTTGCGGACACCAAAAAAGCCCCAGGATGTCAAGACCTTGTGATTTCCATTACTCATATGACAAGTCGCACAGGTCGGAGCTCTCCCTGTAAGTCCCTCGGCCCGGTAGATAGCTCCATGTTTGGAGTTATAGTAAGATTCATATTGTGGATGATTGTCCACATGACATGGAAGACACGCCTCAGGCCTTTTTGCTTCTTCCGGAGAAAACCTGTGCCTAGTATGGCAGGCATCACATTGCCCGCAGTTTTCGCCCATCGTGAGGTGGCATACGGCACACGACTTCCGGGCGATTTCCGGGGCCTTTTTCCATAACTTTTTCGCCATGTTGCCTGTGGTCAATGCCACCTCACAGAATGCATGCTTTCCCTCCCTGAACTGCTTTGCCTGGCTGTCATGACACCTTTCGCATGTCGAGATGCTCGGTCTTTTGGCTATGGCAGAGTCATCGGATTTCGTGTGGGCATCACCATGACAGGTATCGCACTGCAATCCCTTTTTAGACATCGCGGATTTCTTCCAGTCAGCAACCAGTCCGGGATTTTGTTTCTCATGACAGCCGACACAGGAGTTGTCCTCGGCACAAAGACCCTGCACAGGAATAATCAATATTAGAATCAGTAAGAGCCACATTACGGTTTTTACATTATTTCTCATTACAGACTTTTTCCTTTCTTACAAAGGGCAGATCAATTGTCACTACCAGTTATGGAAAATTTCTTGAGGACGATCTTCCATTGCTCATCCGACAAGACCTGCCGGACAGTCATAATTCAATCTATGTGCCTTTCCGTCATTATGCGTCGATGTTTCTCAATTTCATCCAGCAACGGCTTCAAACTTTTCCTTCCTTGCTCTTTTACAAAAAGGTTGTCCCTGACCTGGATTTCCAAAGCCTTTATGATTTTCATCCTCTCCATTATAAAATCGAGGGTCTCTTTTTTGATCTCCTCGAGTCGTTGACGCTGCGTCTCGCTTAGCTTGAACACTTCGGGCTTTTTCAGCATGTCAAG
The DNA here is from genome assembly GCA_021159445.1 of Deltaproteobacteria bacterium. Lineage (GTDB taxonomy): Bacteria > Desulfobacterota > Dissulfuribacteria > Dissulfuribacterales > UBA3076 > UBA3076. Next base: position 3,845 of record JAGGRV010000408.1, read on the forward strand.
GATATGCGGCAGGTTGGTTGTGATCAGCATGTAGTAGGGTGGATAATCTTTGTCGCCTGGTTGAGCTAAACCGGCTAAAGCGATTGCCGGCAAGATCATGATAACGATGAGTAAGATTGATATAATTTTCTTATGCATGGAGTTACTCCTTTTGACTGATTTTCATAAGCCCCCGAAAGAACTCTAAAAATGGATATAGTGAGGAAACGAAAACGCTAACCCACTAAAAAGACACTCAATATACACTTCAACTGTTTAATAGGAGGTTTAATGGGAAGATATATAAGGGTACAAAACAGATTTCCTTGATTGAAATCAAGAAAACGACTTATTTAGCAAAATAGATGCAGTTACGATAACATTAGGAGAGAGGCAGATGGGACTTATGGATGAAGCGGTGCCGCCGAACCGGTGGGTTTGCCCGCAATTGCCATTTCTTTGGAAGTCCATGGCTTACGAATTGACTAACGGACGATGTCACCGGAATCGCGGAAATTGTCCCATTGTCTGAGAAGGTGGATCCCTTTACCTTTGATGGTGATAATATTCTCGTCAACTAATTTTCGAAGCATGCGGGAGAATGTCTCCGGGGTGATTCCGAGCAAAAGGGCGATTTCGCCTTTAGGTACCGGGAATTTGAAGGAGAGAGAATTTTCTTGTTCTGCAAGATAATTTAAATAATTTGAGTAATACGAGCCATCCAAAGACTTCCCCAGGGCGGACAAACTTGATTGCCACC
>JAGGRV010000424.1 GCA_021159445.1 Deltaproteobacteria bacterium
AAAGAAGCAAAAGGACAAGCAAGATGTATAAGTTATTTTTACTTGACGACTTAGGAGGAAAAATATGCAAAGTTGGAAGATATTAGGATTTTTTCTGGTACTCATTGTATTCGTCGGGATTTTTCCTGCCTGCAGTACTCCTGAAGAGAACAAGGCCAAACATTTTGAAAGAGGGATGAACTATTTCCAGGAGGAAAAATACAAAGAAGCGGTAATCGAGTTCAAAAATGTAGTTCAGATTGACCCCAAGTACGGTCCTGGCCATTATCAAATGGCCTTGGCTTATTTGCAGATTGGAAGTCTGCGAGATGCCTTTTCTGAACTTCAGAAGACCGTGGACGTAGACCCGGACAATGCGGATGCCCGCCTGAAGCTGGCCCAGATATTTTTCCTTTCAAAGAAAATAGACGAGGCGGAAAAGCATGTGGAAGTGCTGCTTTCCAAGAATCCGTCAAATGTTGATGCTTTATTGTTAAAAGGAGCGTTATTACTTAATCAGGAGAAGCTGGATGATGCCATTTCTGTCTTCAGAAAAGCAGAGGACCAGGCACCTGATAAAAGTGGGGTCTATATGGCCCTGGCAAGGGCATACTCCCATAAAAAGGACCCGAATCAGGCAGAGCTTTTTCTAAAAAAAGCCATATCTGTAAGCAAGGGAAAGGACCAGGCGCAATCGAGGCTTGCCCTGTCTTCACTTTATGAATCTACAGGACAGGAGGAAAAGGCAGAAGAAGAGATTAAAATTATTATTGGAGAAAATCCTGATGAGATGGATGCCCTGTTGATAATGGCTAGTTTCTACATGCGAAACGGCCGGGATAAGGAGGCGGAATCGACACTTCAGCAGGCAATAGACCTTTTCCCAGAGGCGACAGCCCCTCTGTTGGCCTTTTCCGAGCTACAGGTCAAGAAGGGGCATAAAGACAAGGCCGTGATTACCCTTGAGAAGGCCCTCAAATTGTCTCCGGATAATGCGAACATAAAGGCAAGATTGGCTGCCCTCAAATATAATCAAGGGAAATTTAAGCAGGCCAAATCCCTGACTGAGGAAACACTGGCAAAGAACTCTATCCATCCCGTTGCCTTACTGGTAAAGGCGAAGCTTGCCCTGAAAGATAGAGATTCAAAAACCGCAATTGAGTCACTGGGCAAAATCCTTGACCGGCAGCCTGGAAACCCGGAGGCACTATACTTCAGGGGGCTTGCTTATCTGGGCTCGGGTGAGCTTACCAAAGCAGAGGATGATCTGCAAAAGTTGATCTCAAGACAACCAGGGTTTTTAAAGGCCAGATTGTTGCTTGCTGAAGTGGCCCTGAGAGAGCGCAAACCTGAAATAGTCACAGAGCAGACTGAGCTGATATTGGCGCGCATTCCAGATGAACCAAAGGCCCTGATTCTCCATGCTTCTGCTGCCTTGATGAACAAGGATTTAAAGACCGCTGAAAAAGACCTGCACAGGGCCCTTAAGGCATCTCCGGATGACGTGTCCGCCCGCTATCTCCTGGGCAGAACATATATGGCGCAAAAGGAGATTGAAAAAGCAAAAGAGTCTTTTAGGGGATTGTTATCGGAAAATCCCGGTCACCTTCCTGCGCTGACGTCTCTGGTGGCGCTATATTTATACGAAGAACAGCCGGATAAGGCACTCGATCTTTGCGGTGAAATGAGGAAAAAGCAGCCGGATAACGCGGCAATAGCCATGGTTCAGGGAAGACTACTTCTGCAGACCGGGCGTGTAGATCAGGCGGAAGCCGCTTTTAAAGATGCCGTGGAGTTGAATCCTGATCTTATAGGGCCTTATGTCTCTCTGGCAAAGATCTATATATCAACAGACAAGGCAGAGAAAGCTATTTCCCAGTACAGGATTTTGCTGGAAAAGAATCCTGATCTTGTAAGTGCTTACATGGCTATAGGCACCATAGAAGAACAGCTAGGCCATTATGATGAAGCAGAGAAAGCCTATATGCAGGCCCTGGAAATAAAACGGGATTTTGCGCCGGCTGCAAATAATCTGGCATGGCTGCTGGCGGAAAAAAAGCACGATCTGGACAAGGCCTTTATCTATGCACAGAAGGCCAAGGCGGCAGCCCCTGAACAACCGGCTATACTGGATACTGTTGGTTGGATACTTACGAAGAGGGGGAGCTACGAGCTTGCTATGTCGAACTTTGAAGAGGCCATTCAGAAATGGCCGAATCAGCCTACCATTCGCTATCATATGGCCGTGGCTTTGAAGGGGATGAAAAAGGTCGATGCCGCAAAAGAGGAGCTTCAAAAGGCAATCAACACAAAAGAGGAATTCCCAGAGATTGAAGATGCCAGGAGGCTTTTGGAAGAGCTGTCGTGATCGACTTTCGCAGTCTTAGTCGAAGCGACCTCGAAATATGGGCAAGAGATCTGGGCCTGCCAGCCTTCAGGGGCCGGCAGCTCTTTAGCTGGCTTTGGAAGCCCGGGTTCCGGGACTTCTCCCAAATGACCGACTTTCCCAAGACCCTGAGGGAAAAGGCTGCCCAAAAAGGCCTGCTTACCAACCTAAAGCTTGTGGCAGATCAGCGTTCTGTTGATGGCACAATCAAACTGGCATGGAGACTGCTGGATGGTTTAGTGGTTGAAAGCGTCGTGATCCCTGAACAGGGCCACAAGACCCTTTGCATATCCAGCCAGGTCGGGTGTGCTATGGGGTGCAGGTTTTGTCATACTGCCAGGATGGGTTTTCGCCGTCACCTTATCCCTTCAGAGATCGTGGGGCAGGTACTTACCACACTGGAACATATTGAAGAAAAGGAACAGCTCAGAAATCTCGTATTCATGGGAATGGGAGAGCCCCTTGCAAACTACGGGAATGTCTTAAAATCCTTTTCCATATTAACTGATGATCTTGGGCTAAACTTCTCATTGCGCAGGATGACCGTATCCACCTGTGGTCTGATTCCTGAGATATTGCGTCTTGGTCAAGACACAGACATAGGCCTTGCCGTTTCTCTGAATGCCCCTGATGATAAAACCCGGGGCAAGATAATGCCCATTAACAGGCGCTATCCCCTTCCACAGCTCATTGAGGCATGTAGAAATTATCGGCTTTCCCGCAGGAGGCGAATTACTTTTGAATATCTCCTCCTTGCCGATGTAAATGATAGCGTCGAACAGGCAATTTCACTTGCAAAACTTCTCAAGGGAATCCCCTCTAAGATCAACTTGATACCTTACAACGAAAGCAGTGATATTCCCTTCAAACGCCCTGTTCATGAACAGGTTCTGGCATTTCAGCAAGTACTCAAAAAGGCCAAATATACTGCCATCATAAGGAAGAGCAATGGGCGAGACATATCCGCCGCCTGCGGTCAGCTCTATGCAGAAATAGAGGCCTAAATAATCATTGGTAAAACTTCAGCTAAAGATTCGGATAAACGATATTTGGCAAGGTCATCATACGGAGTAGGATCTCTGTTGATAATTATAACAGGCTTTCCGTTTGAATAAGCAATATCTACAAAAGAATTGGCTGGAAATACCTGAAGCGAGGTCCCCAGTGCCATAAATAAATCACATTCCATCGAAGCCTTTTCTGCAATTACCAGATGCTCAGGATTTAGACCCTGACCAAAGGACACGGTATTTGGTTTAAGGAGTCCCCCGCATTTTTCACATTTTGGTTCAACTTCACCCCTATCAACCCTTTCTAGTACAGTTTTAATGTCAATAACTCTATTACATGATAAACAAATTGCTTCCCTGTTGGTTCCATGGAGCCTGACAATTCTTTTTTTGTCTACCCCTCCTTTCTTGTGCAGTCCGTCAATATTCTGAGTCAGCAGCCAAAAAAGTTTTCCCTGTTGATCTAATTTACCAATTGCCAAATGAGCATGGTTTGGTTCTGCTTTGAGCATCGAGGGGATAGTTTCACTTTTGTATTTCCAATAATATATTCGTTTTTCTCTATCACTGATAAATTCCTGGATCGTAACAGTTTTATATTTGCTCCAGACACCTCCCGGACTTCTAAAATCGGATATTCCGGATTCAGTAGACATCCCCGCTCCGGTAAGGATAGTAATTTTATCTGATTCTTGGATTAATTCTTTAATGTTTTCTAAACTCATCTTAGTACCTTAGTAATTATTTTCGCGTTTTTTCTGGCAGAAAATTCTGAAACACAATCATTTTTTTTATCTTCAAACCTTTTTGGTTCCGGCTTGTCCGGGTTAGGGAAAAGGCTACCGGATGGTAGCCCAAAATGTCAAGAGACATAAACCCAGGACGGCAATTACAGAAAATTGTCTCGCCCTGCTTGTTTGTTATCTTGCCAATTCACTGAATTTGGAGTAAACAGCCTCACTTGAACCTGAATTGAGCGATTAGCTGTTAGGAACGGGAGATAAATAAGTTGAACAAAAATTAATAGGATTTTTTGTTGTATTCAAGGCGCGAGGAGCGAGCATAACGGGTTATGTGATCGACGAGCAAAAAAGAAGACGGCAAAAAAGACATTAATTTGTTCAAGTTATTTATTGTACGTTCCTTAGCCATTAGCATTTAGCTTTGAAAAATCAAGGTATTACGTTAATTAGAAATAA
>JAGGRV010000133.1 GCA_021159445.1 Deltaproteobacteria bacterium
GGATGAACTTGTCAGCATCATTGAGGAAAGCTGGGCGCGTGAAAAGCTTATTTCTCCTTACCACATCTACATCAAGATAGCATATCATCTCTCTCAGGAAGCCCGTACAGGTCTTTCGGAATTTCGCATTCCAAAAGATTTTGGAAACAGGTTGTTTGAATTCCAGACAGCGGCTGTAAAAATTGCCGCGCATCATCTGAATAAGAGAGGCGGAGTGCTTATCGGCGACGTGGTGGGCCTGGGAAAGACTCTAATGGCCACTGCCTTGGCCCGCATCTTTGAAGATGACTATGGTCTGGAGACGCTCATCATCTGTCCAAAGAACCTGGTCACGATGTGGGAGGATTACAGGGACAAGTACCGTTTGCGCGCAAAGGTGCTTTCGGTAACCCGAGCTATCCAGAAGCTGCCGGAACTGAGACGGTACCGCCTTGTGCTCCTGGACGAAAGCCACAACCTTCGCAACCGTGAAGGTAAACGCTACCGCGCTATCCAAGAGTACATCTTTGAAAACGAATCAAGGTGTATTCTCCTCACCGCCACGCCTTACAATAAGACCTACCTGGACCTTTCCAACCAGTTGCGCCTTTTCGTGCCGGAAGACAGGGAACTGGGAATTCGCCCGGAACGACTGCTGCGTGATCTGGGTGAAACCGAGTTTATCCGTCGTCATCAATGTCCCTTACGTTCGCTTGCGGCGTTTGAAAAGAGTGAATACGCGGATGACTGGCGTGAACTGATGCGCCTCTATATGGTACGCCGCACCCGCAGCTTTATTCAAGACAATTATGCCCGGACAGACCCTGAGAATGGTCGAAAATTTTTGACCTTCGAGGATGGCACACGTTCCTACTTCCCTGCGCGCTGTCCCAGGACTGTCAAGTTCGAGATTGATGAGACTGATCCTGACGATCAGTTTGCACATTTTTACGCGCCGGAAGTTGTAGATGCCATCAATGGGCTGAAGCTCCCCAGATATGGTTTGGGCAACTATATCGCTGCATCTCACCGAAAACCTCCAACTCCTTCGGAGGACAAACTGCTCAAAGACCTTTCCCGTGCAGGTAAGAGACTGATGGGCTTTTGCCGTACAAACCTCTTTAAGCGGCTGGAAAGCAGCGGACTGGCCTTTGTGAAATCAATAGAGCGACATATCCTCCGCAATTTCATCTACCTTCACGCCATTGGAAACGACCTGCCGCTTCCTCTTGGGACTCAAGACGCAGAAATGTTGGATGCACGGTTATATGATGAGGATGCTGATGCAGTCGGAGTTATTTCAAACATATTTGATAACGACGACGATGGCCAATCCATTAGAGACGAAATGACGTGTCTCAGGAGCGAGGATGACTTCAGGCAGCGTGCCGCAGAGGTCTATACTGAATATGCAGGACCATATAGACGCCGGTTCAAATGGCTGCGTCCTTCTCTTTTTGTAAAATCCTTGTTTAAGGATTTACATAATGATGCGCAGGCTCTCCTCACTGTGCTGCAAAAATGCGGTGAATGGGTACCAGCCAAGGATTCAAAACTAACTGCGCTTACGGATTTGCTGACGAGAACACATCCAGAGGAAAAGGTTGTTGTTTTTACCCAGTTCGCCGATACTGTCAGGTATCTGGAGTCACAACTGAAGGAACGCGGGATATCAAACATGTCTGGCGTCACAGGAGATTCTGCTGATCCTACTGCTCTTGCCTGGCGATTCAGTCCTGTGAGTAATGACAAGCGCGAATATGCAAATCAACGGGGTGAACTGCGAGTTCTTATCGCCACTGATGTCCTTAGCGAGGGGCAAAACCTGCAAGACTGCTCTATCGTTGTCAACTACGATCTCCCCTGGGCAATTATACGACTCATTCAGCGCGCAGGGCGTGTGGACCGCATAGGACAGATGGCAGAGCATATACTGTGTTACTCGTTTCTACCTGCCGACGGCGTCGAGCGTATAATTCGCCTTCGCCGACGGGTACGCGTGCGCTTAGCAGAAAATGCAGAAGTCGTAGGAACCGATGAAGCCTTTTTTGAAGATGATGCTGATGATCAAGGCATACAAGACCTCTATACTGAAAAGGCCGGTATTCTTGACGGAGATGCTGATGCAGAGGTTGATTTGGCTTCTTATGCATACCAGATTTGGAAAAATGCCATTACGGATAACCCAAAACTCAAGAAGATTATCACGGATTTGCCTCCTGTAGTTTACGCTACGAGGCCACTGCTGAACGAAGAAGAAAAGCAAGGCGTACTAGCTTATCTCCGCACCGCTGAGGGGACCGACGCATTGGCCTGGCTGGACCAAAACGGCAGCACTGTGACCGAATCGCAGTTTGCTATCCTCAAGGCCGCAAAGTGTGATCCAAATACTCAGGCGCTGCCGCGGCTGGAAAGGCATCACGAGCTTGTAGAAAAGGCCGTCAAAGTCATTCTCAAAGAAGAAAGGACAATCGGCGGGCAGTTGGGACGGCCGTCCGGTGCGCGCTTCCGGACCTATGAGAAACTTAAGCGCCATGCCGAGGAGCTGAAAGGGACCCTGTTTGAATCCAAAAAACTCCTCAAGGCCATTGACGGCATCTATCGTTACCCACTCCGCCAATCAGCTATTGATACCTTGAACCGCCAACTACGGAGTGGCATCTCAGATGAAAATCTGGCCCAACTGGTTGTTGCTCTGTGGGATGAGGACCGTTTATGCATCATCCATGAGGAAGAACGGACTTATGAGCCTCGAATCATATGTTCAATGGGAATGGCTGCCCAAAAGGAGCAAGAATAACAGATGCCTCTGAATATTGTGCAAGTCAGAGAATGTCTCAGGTCCTATAACTTCGATTCTCTCTTTGTAAATGAGCTTGGTTGGGAACAATATAAAATCCCGCATGAAGTATCGGTTGATGACCAGACCTACATTCTGTCGCCTGTGGCTGAAAAGAGAGGTTTGGCTGTTTTTGCCTGTTCAGTATCCGGTGACAGCCCTTTCCCTGATTATGCAACGAGACGCAAGATAGAACGTCAGGTTGCCAAATTCTTTCGGGAACATCTCATTATTTATATTAATAAGGCCAGAGGCATCCAGACCTGGCAATGGGTGAAACGCGAACCTGGCAGGCCTGCAGCGTGTCGTGAGCATACATATCATCATGAGCAGTCAGGTGAGGCACTGATTCAAAAGCTTAGATCCTTGGTCTTCACCCTTGAGGAGGAAGAGGATCTCTCAATTGTCGATGTAGCAAGCCGCACCCGTGCGGCATTCGATGTCGAGCACATTACAAAACGCTTTTATGACCGTTTCAAAACGGAACATGGGGCCTTTTTGAAATTCCTGAAAGGCATTCCAGACGAGGAATTGCAACGGTGGTACGCATCCGTAATGCTGAACCGCCTTATGTTTATCTACTTCATTCAAAAGAAGAGTTTTCTGGACAATGATATAGATTACTTGCGAAACAAACTGAACCAGAGCAAAGAGCGTGGCGCAGATCGCTACTACAAGGGTTTTCTCTGCACACTTTTCTTTAAAGGCTTTGCAGAAAAGGAATCAGAAAGATCCGAGGCCACCAATCTGCTATTAGGCAGGGTCCCTTACTTAAACGGCGGTCTGTTTCTCCTTCATCAGATTGAAGAATTGCATGGCAAAGAAATACAAATTGCAGATGAAGCCTTTGAACGCCTTTTCGATTTCTTTGAACAGTATCACTGGCATCTGGACGAACGCCCCCTGCGTGCTGACAACGAAATCAATCCAGATGTCCTGGGTTATATCTTTGAAAAGTACATAAACCAGAAGCAGATGGGCGCTTATTATACCAAGGAAGACATCACCGAATACATCAGCAAGAATACCATAATCCCATACTTATTCGATGCTGCCGCAAAAAAGTGCAAGATCGCATTTGAAGGAGACCGGTCAGTATGGCGGCTGCTTCAGCAAGATCCCGACCGATACATATATGACGCGGTAAAAAAGGGGACCGACTCGCCATTACCGTCAGAAATTGCCGAGGGTATAACAGATGTATCAAGACGTACAGAATGGAACAAGCCGGCTCCGGTCAAGTATGCCCTTCCAACTGAAATATGGCGTGAGACGGTTGCCCGAAGACAACGGTATGAAGAAGTCCGGGGCAAGTTGGTTGACGGTAAAATCCGGTCCATTAACGATTTTATCACCTATAATCTCAATATTCGCCAATTTGCGCAGGACGTTATCGAAAATTGCGAGGGTCCTGAGCTTTTGCGTGCCTTTTATCGATCTATTGAAAGAGTAACGGTCATGGATCCTACATGTGGCTCCGGGGCCTTTCTGTTTGCCGCTCTCAATGTCCTGGAGACGCTATATGAAGCCTGTCTTGACCGCATGCAGGTCTTCCTTGAAGAATTAGAGACTTCAGGTGAAAAAAAACGTCCTGAAAAATTCAGCGATTTTCGAAAAATTCTCGACCACGCGGCCCGACATCCCAATCGTCGTTATTTCATTCTCAAGTCCATAATTCTCAACAATCTTTTTGGTGTTGATATTATGGAAGAGGCGATAGAGATCTGCAAACTCCGCCTGTTCCTGAAGC
>JAGGRV010000190.1 GCA_021159445.1 Deltaproteobacteria bacterium
AATGTATGGCAGAGAAAATGAAAACAACCCGCAGACATTTCATAAAAACAGCTTTTTGTGCAACTTGTAGTACTTTGCTGTTTCCTTGGGAGTGTGCATGGGCCAAAGAGCATTTTTCTTCAACAGATCCTCATGTAAAAGAGGCATATTTCTATAAACAGCTCGTCAATGGCACTGTTCAGTGCAGCACATGCCCCCATGAATGTGTGATTTTGCCCGGCAACCGCGGAAGGTGTCGCACAAAAGTCAACATTAAGGGAAAACTCTTTTCCATCTCTTACGGTAACCCTTGCGTGGTTCACGTTGATCCGGTTGAGAAAAAGCCGCTTCTGCATTTCTACCCGGGGAGCAAGGCATTTTCTCTCGCAGTAGCCGGATGCAATTTTCGCTGCCTGAACTGCCAGAACTGGGAGATATCTCAAACCAGCCCGGACAAGACCCGCAACTACAACCTGCCCCCTGAGGAGGTCGTCCTGGGGGCCTCGCAATACAAATGCAAGAGCATTGCCTATACATATTCCGAGGCCACAACTTTTTATGAATATATGGTCGATATTTCGGCAAAGGCAAAAGGGGTGGGGATTAAGAATGTCTGGGTGAGCGCTGCATATATTAACCAACCAGCCTTGAACAGGCTGTGTGATGTGATCGACGCAGCCAGTGTTAATCTGAAAAGTTTTTCAGACAAGATCTATCAGGATTTGAACGGCGGGCACCTTGAACCGGTCCTTGAGACCTTCAAGACCCTGCACCGGCGAGGCATCTGGATGGAGATTATCAATCTGGTCATTCCGACCTATACGGACAACATGGAAATGATCAAAAAGATGTGCGGGTGGATTACGGATAACCTCGGAACTGAATATCCCCTTCATTTTTCGCGGTTTTCCCCCCAGTATAAGCTTGTCCATCTGCCCCCTACACCTGTAGAGGTCTTGGAACAAGCCAAAGAGGTGGCCTTAAAGCAGGGGCTTCATTACGTTTACATCGGCAATGTGCCCGGTGGATGTGACAAGACTGTTTGCCCTGGTTGCAAGCGCACGGTGATTCAAAGAAGGGGCTATACTCTGCTGAAAAACCATGTGGAACACGGAAAATGCAAGTTCTGTGGAACCACAATCAGTGGCCGGTGGGATTGATGAAATGCTAAAAGATGAACATCGAACGTTGAACGTCCAACATCGAATGTTGAATGGAAAAAGATGAAGAAACAGACTTACGACCAGGAAGAAAAGCTGCCCGCGTATACAGAAATAGCCGTTAAGTGCTCGGTATCGGATGTTTGTTTTTTCATTCGATGTTGGACGTTCGATGTTCGATGTTGGACGTTCGTCTTTTTTTATGTCTTGTTTCGTGTTTTCGTACTTTCGTATTTTCGTGATGGGTTTTGAATAGTTTTTTAACCCCGCAGGTTGATTTTTTTCTCTGCGGTCTCTGCGTACTCTGCGAGAAATTTTTCCTGGTATGCTGAAAGGATGACTAATCGAATGCTGAATCTCTCTTACAGAATAGAAGTGATTGGGCCTGCGCTTATTGCCTTTATCCTGGCATTTGTCGTTTATTGGCCCATGGAATCTTCATGTGCCTCTGACGAGACAGGTCAAACAATACGGCCGCCGGCTGCCGCCGGCCGGTTTTACCCGAATGACCCCGAAGAGCTTCGTAAAACGGTCGGGACCCTTTTAAGAGATGCCTCCGGTCTTGACGTTAAGGGAACAATCCGGGGCCTGGTCTCTCCACATGCCGGATATATTTATTCCGGTATTGTCGCTGCCGCGGGATACAGGCAGATAGCCCCATCCACCAGGACAGTGATACTCATTGGACCGAGTCATCGGTTTCCCTTAGGGGGGGCGTCCATTCCTTCAGTGACAGCCTATCAAACTCCCCTGGGAGATGTCCGGCTGGCACAACTTGCTTTCAAGCTCCGCAAATTGCCTATTTTCGAATCTGTCCCAGAGGCTCACAAGATGGAACATTCCCTTGAGGTCCAGCTCCCCTTTCTACAGGTGATGCTGAAAGCATTTGAGATTGTGCCGATCCTGATAAACAGCGGAAATCCCAAGGCCCTTGCCTCAGCGATTGCTCCACATATTGATAACAATACCCTGATAGTGGCAAGCACGGATCTTTCCCACTACTATCCTTATGAAAGGGCGGTTTCCATGGACAGGATTTGCACCAGTGCCATCACCAATGCAGAGTTTTCCCGTATGCCGCTGTGCGAGGCCTGCGGTAAGCAGGCAGTTATGACTTTGATGTATATTGCCGAAATTAAGAACTGGGATGCAAAATTGATCGATTACAAAAATTCCGGCGACACTGCAGGAGGCAAGGACAATGTTGTGGGATATGCGAGTATTGCCTTTGTGGATAAAAAGAAGGAGTCTAAAAAAATGAAGGAATCTATATCTGCCCAGGACAAAAAGGCCCTTCTCAGGCTTGCCCGCTCTGCCATTGAGGCAAAGCTTGTGGATGGTGTCAAGGTGAAAAGGCCGGGGCCTTCTCCCGTTTTGAAGGAAAACAGGGGCTGTTTTGTCACATTACATGAACATGGGCAACTTCGGGGATGCATAGGGACCATAGAACCTGTTTGTCCCCTTGTTGAATGCGTGGGAGAAAACGCTCAGAACGCAGCTTTCAGAGATCCGAGGTTCCCGCGCTTGAGTGCAGAGGAGCTGTCCGAGATAGATATTGAGGTGAGCGTCCTATCAGTACCGGAGAGACTTGACTTCAAGGATGGAGACGACCTGAAGCGTCAGCTTCTACCTAATGTTCATGGAGTGATTCTGTCTCGGGGGATGCACAGATCGACCTTCCTTCCCCAGGTCTGGGAGCAGTTGCCGGACAAGGAGCTGTTTTTGGAACAGCTGTGTCTAAAGGGCGGCATGCCGGCAACTGCATGGAAGGACCCATCGACCAACGTTGAGGTATATCAAGCCGAGGTCTTTGGCGAAAAAGATTTCAAGTGAGCCTTCACTGAAATAGCCGTTGAATGTTCGATGTTGGACGTTCATCTTTTTTTATGTCTTTTTTCGTGCTTTCGTACCTTCGTGTTTTCGTGATTGATTTTGAATAATTTTTTAACCGCACATTCCACAAATATCTCGGATATATCACAACGCATGGAACCATCCCGAAAATCGGGAATCAGAATAGTGCTTGACTAATTATTGCAACCATGGTTACTGTAACGCTGGTTTCAATAATTAGTCGGGGATGAAAACCATGCAGTTTTACAATCGAAAACAGGAACTGGATATTCTGGCCAAGCTCAGACAACAGACGGTTCAGACAGCGCGGATGACCGTACTGACCGGTAGAAGACGGGTTGGCAAAACCAGACTTGCGCTGGAATTTGCCAGAAACCATAAACACCTCTATTTCTTTATTGCCAAAAAATCAGAACGGCTGCTTTGCCAGGATTTTCTCGCAGAAATTAAGAAGATTTTTTCCGTCCCAATTATCGGGGAAATTCGCTCTTTCAAAGACATCTTTGCCCTGTTGCTTGAACTCTCCAAAAATGAACAATTTACCCTGATCCTGGATGAATTTCAGGAATTTTACACGATCAATGCAGCCATTTATTCGGAAATTCAGCACCTGTGGGACATTAATAAAGATCAGTCCCAACTCAACCTGATCTGCATCGGCTCGGTCTACTCCCTGATAAACAAGATTTTTCAAAACTCAAAAGAGCCTCTCTTTGGCAGAGCTGATCGAATACTTTACCTGAAGCCATTCTCCATAATGACAATCAGCCATATCCTGGCCGACTATAATCGGCCGGAACCAGCTACTCTTTTTGACTGGTATGTCCTCACCGGTGGCATGCCGAAATATATGGACATCCTGGTCACTAATACCGACGGTTCCTTCGAGGACATGATCGACTTTATGGTGGCGGACTATTCTCCCTTTCTGCAGGAAGGGAAAAATGTGCTGATTGAAGAATTTGGCAAAGAATATGGAACTTATTTTTCCATTCTCGAATTGATCAGTATGGGCAAAACCGGCCGTAGCGAAATCGAATCAATCATGGAGCGGAAAATAGGCGGATATCTGGCTCGGCTCGAAGGTGATTACAACCTGATTGAGAGAGTGCGGCCGATAAATGCCAAGCCGAGCGGCAGGCTGCTCAAATATAGACTTAATGATCATTTCCTGAAATTTTGGTTCCGCTTTATTCATCGAAACTGGAGCGCTGTTGAGACGGGCAATTTTAATTATATAAAACAGGTACTCAAGCGTGATTACCAGACATACTGCGGACGCCTTCTAGAGCGTTTTTTCCAGGATCTTTTTTCCTTAACTGGTGACTATAACCGGATCGGCTCATACTGGGACAAAAAAAATCTTAATGAAATCGATCTGGTAGCCATAAATGATCTTGAGAAAATAATTGTCATGGCTGAGATCAAGCTGAATAAAGAGCGCATCAACATGCGAATATTAAAAGAAAAATCGAAACGTCTTCTGGCATCTTTCCCTAACTATAAACCCAGGTGGCTGGCCCTCGGGTTAGAAGATATTCCTTCTTAC
>JAGGRV010000591.1 GCA_021159445.1 Deltaproteobacteria bacterium
GCTTGGGCTCGTCTCTGAACAGATTACCCAGATGCGCTACGATCGAGTGGAGTAGTGGGCAATTCGGACTTTTTGATCGGAATCATATTTCAGGCTTTTACCGTATAATTAGATATTGACTTTTACATTATTTACAAACGGCGTTAATAAGATCATTTCCTATTTCCTTAAGAGAAAATATGCCTTCCCCTGTCTGCCTTGCACCTTCCGCAATCTTATACCTTAAATTCCGGTTTGCTTTCAGGCATCGAATGGCCTCTGCAAGAGCTTCCGGATTACCCGCAGGAATCAGATATGCGTTTTCTCCATGCTTAAACACCTCCCTGACGGCCGGTGTATCGGCCGTTATAAAGGGAACTCCTGCAGCGCAGATATCATAAATCTTGGACGGGATAACCCTTGCTGTCTTGGGTGTGACCCCAAATATACCCAGGGATAAATCGAATGACCGGATAAATGCGCCAAGATGCTCCGTTGGAATCCAGTCCTGAAATACTACATTGGAAAATCCCCACTTTTGAGCCAAACTTTCCATCCTTTCTCGAAGCTGTCCTGAACCCACCAGGGAAAAATGCATATCCGGATCGCCTGCCAGATATCGGATGGCTTTCAGTATTATATCAATTCCGTGAAGGGGGATGTAGGTCCCGACGAAAAGAATTCTGAATATTTCGTGAGAAACGACCCGGGATGAATCAAAATTTTGATCAATAGTAGATCCCACAAAGATCCTGGATACCCTTTCAGGAGATAATCCATATTCCTCAACAATGTACTGACAGTGTTCCTCCGTATCGATCAGGCATAAATCAGCATATCGGCAGCACGATTTTTCAAATCGGTGAATCAATCGTGCAAACAAGCTATCAGACTTCAACAACCCTCGATCCTCGATCAACGTCTCATAAAGAGGAATAAAGATATCATAGACAAGGACGAATCGCCTCCGGAAAAGAAAACGCAAAAACCATAACAAATGTATGTGAAAGTAACCAGGATGCCCTACAATCATGGCATCCACACGCGGAGACCTCATAAACTTCCACGTCAAGGCTATAAAGCTCGCGATTAAGCCCAGGAAAAAATGTACAAGCTCCAAAGGATTTTTGATTATACCCATTCTCCTCTGGAATGAACCGGCAAGTTCGAAATGGGCTTCAACTACATCTACACCGTTGAGGCGCAGACCGCGAATCAAGTTATTATTCCGTGGGTACTCGATTCCCTTTGAATAGATGCCGAAATAAAGAATTTTCATGGGATTAATAATCACAACCAATCATGTATTGCATCAACAATAATTCTATAATCAATCTCCCTCACATCCTTACTGCCTCGAAGTTTGCTCAAAAACAGCGGCTCTACGGGGCTTACCATAAATGAATTCATGTAAGTTTTATAATCTTTAGCATGTATCACTTTTAAATTATCACGGTGCGCAAAATCAGGATAAGGGAAAAAAAAGCCGTAATTGCTGCTCTGGGCAACACATAAGGTTTTTTTGCCGGTATTCACCGCGATATGCGTCAGTCCAGAATCCAGTCCGGCATAGAACTTTGAATTTAATACAATTGATATGACATCATTCATCATTGTTTTTCCGCACAGATTTACGACATTGTCCATCTCCAATTTTTTCAATCTACCACATTCTTTCCCACCACCAAGGACAACAAAGGTCTCCTGCGGAAACGAGGCTATTATCTTTCTCCATTTCTCGAGGGGGTAATCTTTCTTACTATTATTGCTCACAGGCTGACAGGCAATGTATGATTTTTGCTTTATCCCAAACTTGTTATCAATGTAATCAGGATTATTATTCAGTTCACCTGTTTCAAGACAGGGATTCCTGTCTTTAATGACCTTCTCCGAGAATTGATTCCCGAAAATATTCCTCAGTATTTCCTGAAAATAAAAAACATTATCATTCAGTGTATGAAGGCTTCCAACATCTTCCGGATTTTTTTTACAGGACGGTATTTCAATCACGCCTGACGGGCAATGCTTAAATGGAACAAGTTCCTTTCCGGTAAAATATCCATGGTAATAAAATTTCTTATCAGCTGGGAGGATTTCCATAAGATCACTAAAATAGAATACACCACCATAAAACAGATGAATATCCCCGATGATATATGTGTACGAATCAAAAACCTGTTCAAAAAAATCGTATCGATAATTTATATCACGGCCCCACTTGCCGGGATCAAATTCAATAAAACGGTCAATATATGGCCCGGCAATGGATTTTACCTCCCCACGGCCGATAAATACGATTTTACAGTCTTCGAAAACCGGCTTGAAATATTTCAGGACCGATGTGGATAAAATCGCGTCGCCGATACGTCCCCAGGAAATATAGAGTATCTTTTTCTCAGAATCTTTTCCTAGTGATTTGCCAATACCTCTTTTTGACCTGTAAAATCGTTTTGTCCTGATATAATTCGGGTAACATTGAAAAAAGAAGAATGTAGTGTACAGGATCTGATTTATCTTCTTCCAACAATTCATAATAACACATAATTTAAGAAGTTTATGTTTTACCTGTCAATCTTCGAAACAGGAACGTCAACTCTCTCGCCGTATTTTCCCAGCTAAATTCGGCGGATCGTTTCAACCCTTTTTCCTTAAGCCCATTTTGCAGTGCTTTATCATTACAGATTTTCTCCAGGGTTTCTCCAATCGCCCGCGGGTCATCAGGATCGATAATTAGCGCTGCATCACCTGCAATCTCAGGTAAAGACCCCGCGTTGCTTATCACTACCGGTGTTCCGCACTGCATTGCCTCAAGGGGCGGCAGACCGAACCCTTCATCCTTTGAAATGAAGATAAATGCAGTTGCGAGGTTATATAGGGCAGGAAGATCGTCATCCGGCACATACCCGAGAAAATTAATCCTGTCTTGCAAATCCAGATTCTCATGCAGTCTAAACAGGGAAGCTGAACGCCACCCCACTTTTCCTCCTATGTACAGAGGAAAAGGAATGCGATCTCCAAGGATGTGATAGGCCTGGAGAAGTCGATCAAGATTTTTTCTTGGTTCGATCGTCCCCACATAAAGCAGGAAATCTTGCGGCAATCCGTATTTTTGTCTGACCCTTCCTAATTCCAATTCGTTACTTGTCGGCCTGAAACATTCATCCGCTGCCTCATAGATTACAGATATCTTATCGTGATTTACCGGAAAGTATTTTAGAAGTTCATTTCCTGTATAGTGAGAAACACACACAATACAATCCGCTTTCTGCAATGTATCTTTGAAAAAAAGCTGAAAAAGTGTTTTTTTTCCTCTTCTGTGGCACTCGGGGTAATTTATAAAGCTGATGTCGTGGACCACATACACAAGGGGAATTTTCAGATGGCCGAAAGGATGAAGAAACTGAGATGGATCGAAAACGATGTCGAGAGAATCTGCCCTTTTGCTCATTTTCCCGAGCAGGGAAAAATGCCACAAAAGGTTCTTTGCTGCCGGCCACGGGTTGGATATTACAAGAGGACTGGAGACATGCTCACCCATAATCGCAAGAAAGGATTCATCGTATCGCCAGTCAACGGGAATTGGGTTCTCTCCCATCAGGACAAGATGCAAAAAAACGTTCTTTGCGTAACGCCCGACACCCACCATCCTTTCTGATATTGCATCGGACACAAAGCCAATATTCATAATGGTAAAACCTCTGATTTATCACTCTTTTGCAAACCGACTTATCCTGAACAGTAACTCATCCTCGAGTTTTTGTGTCGTCTTTTCCCCCATTACATAGGACAGAAGCACCCAAAACAGTGCGCCTGTACGTTTGTATATCTTTTTAGGTAAAGGAACTTTAATTCCATAGGCCTCTCTGATGAGTTCCGCCTCCCTCAATATTTTTAATCTATTCCTGCGATAGGTACTGAGCCCTCCATATCTATGCCCGGCTATTGTTACAGGTATGAACCGCCCCATTTCTCCATGTTGTGCAAAAATCCTCATCTGAAATTCATAATCGGATATTATTTTGTACTTTTCATCATACAGTCCATACTCTTCAAATATTGTACTATGATGAAAGAGTGCCTGATGATCAATCGGCATCCTTGAAAAATCGATTTTATTCCACTCAGCACCTGTCGTTTTTATAATGCGATTATCCAGTCTCAGATGATTTATCCTTCCGTAAACGAGCCTGACAGAATTATGAATTGTCCTGATATTCTGTGCGACTTTTTCCAACACATCGGATGTCCATAAGTAATCGTCGCTTCCAAGAAAGTAGATCCATTCACCTTGTGCATACTTTATTGCCTTATTGAATGCATGGTATATTCCACGGTCCGGTTTGGATTCCCAGTAGGCAATCTTATTATCGTTATTTTTGAGAATTTCAACGGTGCCATCTTTAGAACCACCATCGATTATAATCAATTCCCTATGGGGATAGGTCTGGTTATTAACGCTTTCAATGCATCGTTTTAAGGATTCTTTGCTATTGAGTACTGCGACGATGATGGTAATAAGTGGTTTATTCTCTGCCATCTTGTAGTTTTGCC
>JAGGRV010000331.1 GCA_021159445.1 Deltaproteobacteria bacterium
ATGAACATCGAACATCCAACATCCAACATCGAATGTTGAATGGGAAAAGATGAAGACTTATGACCCGGAAGAAAGGCTGCTAATTAAAAAATCTGAACTACTAAATGATATTTTAGAGGAAACAGAAATAGCCGTTGAATGTTCGGTATTGGATATTCGTTTTTCATTCGATGTTGGACGTTCGATGTTCGATGTTCATCTTTTTAAGTAACCTGTGAACTCCTATGCTTTTTCAAATTTAGAATGAACCGTTTTGACCCTGTAGCCCGCGCAATCAGTCTGGATCTCCCCTGTCCGTCTCTTAGCGACAACCGCAGTCACGAGTCACGTGTAAGAGCGGCCCTGGAGTCTATCTTGGGGCAGCCGCCGCTGTTCCCCTTAAAGATCTGCAAAGTCCTGCCTGACATTCTCTCTTCCTCTGACTACAAGGTACAAACATTGGTGCTGGATGGGTCTTCCGGCTGGGAGATCGCCCAGGTCAGCGCTGGAAGCAGATCTCTGCGGCCATACGGACTGGCTGTGGACCTTGGAAGCACGACCGTGGTCTTTTACTTGGTGGACCTTGGTTCCGGCAAGGTCGTTTCTACCCTATCAAAAACCAACCCGCAAAGGGTCCACGGTGAGGATATCCTGGAAAGGATCCTCTTTGCAGGGCAAGGCAATGGCTTGGAGACATTGCAGTCTGAAGTCGTTGGCCTTTTTAACTCCTCTGTACAGGAAATTGTGGCAGGGCAGGGCATGATCCCAGAGGATATTTGCTTTATTGCATTAGCCGGCAACACCACTATGTGCCACTTCTTTTTAGGTCTTGATCCAGGCCATATCTGCAGGGAACCATACATTCCCGTGGTTAACCGCTTTAATCTGATCCGGCCCCGGCAAATAGGAATACATGTCCATCCTCAGGCCTGGCTCTATTGTTTTCCAAACGTGGGGAGTTACTTTGGCGGCGATCTTTTGGCAGGCATACTGACCTCAGGCATGCACCTCAAGAAGGAGATCTCCATGCTCGTGGATGTCGGCACTAATGCAGAGGTAGTGCTGGGGAACAGGGATTGGCTGGTGGCCTGTGCAGGAGCGGCCGGCCCGGCACTTGAAGGAGGGATTCTCTCCTGTGGTATGAGGGCACAGCCAGGGGCCATAGACCGGATAGACATAGACCGAAACAATTTGGCTGTCATGTTTCACACTAAAGATAGCAAGGCCCCTGAGGGATTATGCGGCTCAGGAATTATAGATCTCCTGGCAGCTATGTTTGTCGCAGGGCTGGTGGACCCGACCGGAAAGCTTGTGGTGGACAGGGATAGCGCCAGGATGCAACAGGTAGGCGGGGAGTGGGTCTACGTTGTGGCAGGTCCCGATGAAAACGGCCATGGAAAGCCGGTCTATATCAGTCAAAGCGACATAAAAAACCTGATTCGTTCAAAAGGGGCCATGTACACCATACTGAACGTGGTAATCCAGAGCGTTGGGATCGGTTTTGAGGATATCGAGAGGTTTTATGTTGCAGGGGCCTTTGGCAATTACATAGACCCCAAAAATGCCATAATAATTGGGATGCTGCCTGATGTGCCCCTTGAGCGCTTTAAGGGCCTGGAAAATGCCGCAGGTACCGGGGCAATTGAGGCCCTCACATGGAGAAAAGCCAGAAAAGAGGTGGAGGAAATCTGCAATAAGATAACTTATCTCGAGATGAATGTGCGTGGAGATTTTATGAACCAGCTAACCGGTTCCCTCTTTCTTCCACATACCGATCTTACCAGATTCCCATCCGTGGCTGAGATGATGAAGGGGTAGGCCAACGACCATTAATTACTACCATAGCTGGACCATACCCCCTCTCAGTTACTTGTCATCTACATATTTCATACTCTTCCCCTGTTATGCGATTAAAATATGTTCGGCAGTGAGAGCCTTCAAACTCGAAACCACAGAGAACCAGTTGGATATTCTTGATTTGTTCGTCACTCTGCTGCTTGTAATCCCGCATCTCTTGCAAACCCATTTGCGAACCATCAATTATAATACCTTCACAAATATCTGCGAAAAATCCCGCCGGAGCTTCACACTCATTTTCACTCCCAACTCTTTCTTTACATGTTGGAATACGCTTTCCTGATTTTGCGTCTAACAGTGTTAGCTCGCCTTCTGCATTTATCAAAATTACCTCAGTTGCAGACTCTTCTCTGATAGCCCAATCAACCGGATTGCAGGAAGCCAACATCACAATAGACAAAACAACTGCGAGCTTTTCTATCACCTTTCCTTTGCACATCGTCTTTTCCTCCCAAGTATGTATATTGTTGCCATAAACACCTTCAGCCCTTACAAATACGGTCTCAAACCATTTTCCCATCGCTTAAAACCACAGGTTAAGCTTTGCGAAAAAAATCCGCTCCGGTTGGAAACGAGAAATTCGGGGTTCACCAGTTCCAAACCCAGTACTCTGGTAACTAAAGTTTTGGTCAAACAGATTGGTAATGCCGGCACTTATTAGACCATATCTTTTAGGGATCCGGTAGCCAATAAAAACATCGGTAACAAAAAAATCGTTTTTTTCCTTAACAGTCCCTGTGGTGGCCGCTACAAAGTCTACGTTTTGGTTCACATAGGTAGCCCTTATTCTTGAGAATAGCCCGTTTGGGTTATAGTAGCTTAGTGTAATCGGCACGATATGCGTCGTGATTTTAGCAGGATCGGAGGAATTTTGCTTTCCGTCTTCATAATCCCTCCTTAAGTATTCATTTTGATATTCGGCACTTAGCGCTAACGATTTATGGGGAGTCCAATAGAGATATGTCCGGTGCAAACCCTCGTCAAGATCTCGGTCTATCAACGAACCGCTAGACATTACAGGCTTTTTAATATCACGCCATGACAATTCTACGCCTCCAAATAGCGCATCTGAGAAACGTTGGTCCAGACCTATTCCGTATCGCCATGATCGTGCACCATTCACGTCGTCGAAGAACTGGTTGAATCCGGCTATTTGTGTAAGCTCAATTGTCTGGTTCGATAAAACCGGTCTTTTTAGCACACGAAATGCTGCAAGTCGTAGAGTTGTATATGGGCCGGGTTTCCAAATTACCCCAAATTTTGGGTTAAACTGGTCCCGGTCTCGACCCGGTTGAGAAAAGGATTCAAAGCTCGCACCTAGAATTGCCGTCAGACTTGGAGTGAACATCATGGGAGCATAAAAGTAAACATTAGTATGGTCTATTTTTGTTTTCGAATCTTCAAAAGGCCATGTATCAATTACTTCGGTGCCTTCTTCGGTGATTTCCACGGTATCCGTAGTCGCGACAAACCTGCTATCCTGATTGAAATAGCCTGCTCCAATGATTGTCTTGAGCCGGTTTCCATGATAGATATGTTGGCCTTCAACCAGATATCCATGACCCGTTGTCAAGTATGTGTCCCGATCCTCAATGAGGGGGTCGTCCGATACTGGGAAAGAATCCTTTGTATGCTGTTCAGCGTCCTTGTAAATCAAGGAGGTGACAATATCCTGATGTGGAGTAAGCAAAAAGTGAAAGCCGCCACGTATTGAATCTTCTTCAAAATCGTCTCTAAAGTCAGTCCAATGAGAATCGTCGGCCCTAAGGGGGATATCTCCATTTTGGGTCGTTTTCCTTCGAAGCTCAACCTGAAGGCTGGAGCCGGGAGAGAGACCCACTTGTACAAATGCATTATATATGTCCTGCTCCAAGTCATCATTTTTACGGAATCCATCGGTTTCGAAGTGAAACTGCCCGGCACTAGCTGAAACTCGTCCACTCAGACCGGACAAAACGACGTCATCCCCGTATGTGCCATGGTTGCCCAGTATCCCATTGGCTAAAATTGCGAACCGATCTCTAGTAAATAGCGGATTGAATTCATTAAATGACAAGCTTGAGGGACCGGCTACATCCAATATGGCGAGATTGCTTTCTGCGAGCTGGGGCTGCAACGGTGTAATGTTAATGGGTTGCAAGAGTTGAGATTGCAGGAGTTCGCTGACCCGCGCAATTTCGTGCCGCGGCAAGGCGGCGTATGAGTCAGCCAGGAATCTGTGGGCTGAGTAGTTGGCAGGATCGGCATTCACTGAATTCCAGCCCTCGACCAAGGCCAATTGTTGAAATCCGAGGTCATTATAAATCCGGGCCAGACTTGCACTCCGTGCTGCAAGGTCCTCATCCAGCATCAGGCGTGAGCGGTAGACAGCCCGGTTGTCGTTCAGCTCTATGGATTTTTGCAGGTCCTCTAATGCCTCGACCGGACGATTCTGACTCTGTTTCAGGATTGCATCATAGAACCAGGCTGTCGGGTCTTTCGGATCAAGCTCCTTGGCCATGGCAAACTGGTTTTTGGCCAGCCTGTCGCGTTTTTCTTCATAGTATGCCTTACCTAAATAACTGCGGATAAGCGAGTTGTCAGGACCAAGACTCGCTGCAATCTCAATCTCCTCACGGCCTTCTTTCAGATCTCCATCCCGTATCTTTGCCAAACCAAGTCCAAGGCGCGG
>JAGGRV010000400.1 GCA_021159445.1 Deltaproteobacteria bacterium
CGCGGTTGAAACCCTGCAAAAGCCTATCGGCTGCCAGGGAGTGTGAACGGTTACCTTCTGCCAGTTTGTAAACATCCAACTCGTAAGCTCGTTTCATCTCTACCAAATTTCTAATTTCAAGTTTCAAGCCGTGAACGGCTACGATAAAATATTTATTTGCCAAAAGGTATTGCATTCCAAAAAAGCGTAATTATATTAGCACTCGTCGATAGCGAGTGCTAATAAAACAGGTTGGCCATCCTTTTAAACCGCTAAGATAAAACCATATACGAGATACCCGTAGGGACTCACCTGAGTCGGTTGCCTTTTGGCTCGAGGCTTTCGGCTCGTTTTAATTTATTTGTTCTGAATAATTTTTTAGCAAAAAGGAGAAAAAATGCTATGAAAATTCGTCCGTTACACGACCGAATTTTGGTAACACGCTTAGAGGAAGAAGAGAAAACCAAGGGTGGAATTATCATCCCTGACAGTGCGAAAGAAAAGCCCGCCGAGGGAAAGGTCGTCTCTGCCGGAAACGGCAAGATCCTTGACAATGGCGAGATCAAGCCCTTGGATGTAAAAGAGGGGGATCGCATCCTGTTTAGCAAATACTCCGGCACAGAGGTAAAAATCGGCGGAGAAGAGTATCTGATAATGAGGGAAGACGACGTCCTTGGTATTATTAAAGACTAGTTAAACCATCAACGTTTCGTCAGAAAACAAACAACGCTTACAATAACCGAACAACGGAGGTTAAGCAAACAATGTCAGCCAAAGAAATTAAGTACAACATAAAGGCCAGGGAGGCCATGTTAACAGGCATTGATTCCCTGTCCAATGCAGTCAAAGTAACCCTTGGTCCCAAAGGCCGCAATGTCATCATTGAAAAATCCTTTGGGTCTCCGGTCATCACAAAGGATGGCGTTACCGTGGCCAAGGAGATCGAGCTTGAGGACAGGTTTGAGAATATGGGTGCCCAGATGGTAAAAGAAGTGGCCTCCAAGACTAGTGATATTGCAGGCGACGGCACTACCACCGCAACCATACTTGCTCAGGCTATATATGCAGAGGGATCAAAGCTGGTGGCTGCCGGAGTCAATCCCATGGCTCTTAAGAGGGGAGTTGACAAGGCTGTTGAGGTTGTCGTAAACGGGCTCAAAAAAATGAGTAAGCCCACCAAGGACCAGAAGGAGATCGCCCAGGTAGGTACGATATCAGCCAACAATGATCCCACCATTGGTAACATCATTGCCGAGGCCATGGACAAGGTCGGCAAAGAAGGAGTCATTACGGTAGAAGAGGCCAAGGCCATGGAGACCTCACTTGATGTGGTGGAAGGCATGCAGTTTGATCGTGGTTACTCCTCTCCCTATTTCTCAACAGACCCGGAAAAGATGGAGTGCGTACTGGAAGATCCCTATATCCTGATTAACGAGAAAAAAATCAGCAACATGAAAGACCTTCTGCCAATCCTTGAGCAAATCGCAAAGATGGGTAAACCCCTTATGATCATATCCGAGGATGTTGAGGGCGAAGCCTTGGCCACTTTAGTGGTAAACAAGCTCAGGGGAACCCTCCAGACTTGCGCAGTAAAGGCTCCGGGTTTCGGAGACAGGCGCAAGGCCATGATGGAGGATATCGCCATTTTGACCGGTGGTGAGATGGTAGCAGAAGACCTGGGTATCAAACTCGAAAACGTATCTATCAATGATCTCGGGACGGCAAAAAGAATTATAATCGACAAAGATAATACCACTATTATTGATGGTGCCGGTTCCAAGGAAAAGATTGAGGGCCGTGTAAGGCAAATCCGTGCACAGATCGATGAAACATCCTCTGACTACGACAGGGAGAAGCTGCAAGAGCGCCTTGCCAAACTTATCGGTGGCGTTGCGGTCATTAACGTTGGCGCAGCCACTGAAACCGAGATGAAAGAAAAAAAGGCCAGGGTGGAAGATGCTCTGAACGCCACAAGGGCTGCAGTAGAAGAGGGAATAATCCCTGGCGGAGGTACTGCCTTCCTCCGTTGCCTGGACGCACTAAATGATCTCCAGATAGATGACCACGACGAAGAGCTCGGGGTTAACATCGTCAAAAGAGCCCTTGAAGAGCCTCTGCGGCAGATTGCGTGCAATGCGGGCCACGAGGGTTCTGTTATTGTTGAATATGTAAAGTCCAAGAACGGAAATACTGGCTTTAACGCTGAAAAGGGTAAATATGAAGATCTTATGCAGGCTGGAATCATTGACCCGACAAAGGTCTCCCGCATAGCACTTCAAAATGCTGCCAGCGTCTCCGGTCTGCTCATCACCACAGAGGCCATGGTCGCCGAGGTTCCCAAGGATGAGCCGGCAATGGGTATGCCTCCAGGGGGCGGTATGCCCACAGGTGGTATGATGTAAGACAGATAATAAACGCTACAGCTGGATCGGTTTTCTTAGATCTTGCAGGATAAAGGCACAAAGGCCTCTTTGTTAAGTCAGAGAGGCCTTTTTTAGTAGGCGTTCAGAGGTTCAAAGTTCACCTTGTTAAAGTTCCCGAAGGGAACCCTATTTAACAGGGTTCACCGTTCAGGGTTCTTTCTTATAAAGGATAAGTCGATGTATATTCTTAAAAGCCTTTAAATCCCACAAACCTTGAGATAAAACCTTTTTCGACCGATCAGTTATTATATCATGTCTATATGGAAACTTATGACTGACAAAAAAACAGGTTAAAAAAGGATGCGATCGCTCATGCTTGCTATAGCGAAAAGTGGGGTTGTTGTTGGGATAGAGGCCTTTCCCATAGAAATTGAGATAGATGTTTCACCAGGGCTTCCTTCTTTCAATATGGTTGGACTCCCTGAGGGGGCAGTTAAAGAAAGCAGGGAAAGGGTCAAAAGCGCTATTAAGAATTGTGGCTATCCGTTTCCCACCCAGAGGATTACAGTCAATCTCGCACCAGCAGACATGAAAAAAGAGGGGTCGGCCCTGGATCTCCCCATAGCCTGCGCCATTCTGTGCGCCACAGAGATAATTCCACAGGATGTACTCAGTAAATACTGTCTTGCGGGAGAGCTATCCCTTGATGGCACATTGAAATCCACAAGAGGTATGCTTCCTCTTTCTCTCGCTGCCAGGGACTGGAACCTGAATGGTTTCATAGTTCCCAAAACAAATGCCCCTGAGGCCGCCGTAGTAAGAGAAACCGCCGCATATCCGGCAAATCATCTCTCCGAGGTAGTAGAGTTCTTGCTGGACAACATTAAGATCGAACCCTTGCGCATTGATCTAAATGAACTATTCAAGGAACGAAAATCCCTATATGGGGACTTTCAGGATGTAATCGGCCAAGAACATGCAAAAAGGGCCCTTGAGGTAGCTGCTGCAGGCGGTCACAACGTGCTTATGATAGGCCCACCTGGGTCAGGAAAGACCATGTTGGCCAAACGCATTCCCTCAATTCTTCCATCTCTCACCTTTGAAGAAGCCCTTGAGACCACTACTATATATAGCGTAGCAGGTCTTTTGCCTTCAGGCGAGCCTTTAATTACTTTAAGGCCTTTTTGCTCACCCCATCACACCATCTCAGATGCCGGTCTAATTGGCGGAGGAACTGTGCCAAGGCCGGGCCAGGTAAGCCTTGCACACAACGGGGTGCTGTTCCTGGATGAACTGCCGGAATTTAGAAAGAATGTTCTGGAAAGCCTTAGGCAACCTATTGAAGATGGAGTGGTGACCATTTCAAGGGCCGCCATTACACTCTCTTTTCCTGCAAGATTTACCCTTGTGGCTGCCCAGAATCCCTGTCCTTGCGGGCACTTAGGAGATTCCAGAAACAAGTGCTCTTGCCTTCCAAGTCAGATAATTCGTTATCGTAACCGGATATCAGGTCCTTTGCTGGACCGTATAGATATTCAAATCGAGGTTCCTGCCGTACCCTATTCGGAGCTCAGTCATGCAAGGCGGGGAGAAAGCTCAACCATAATCAGAAAGAGGGTAATCAGAGCCAGAAAAATACAGGAACAACGATTTAAGAGGCTTTCCATCCACTGTAATTCACAAATGTCTTCTAAAGAACTAAGGTCTTTCTGTAAATTGTCAGAAGAAAACAGGTCTTTTCTAGAGGCAGTCGCAAACAAACTGGCCTTGAGCGCAAGGGCATTTCATAGGATAATAAAAATAGGAAGGACTATTGCGGATCTTGAGGAATCAACTACCGTAACCATGGCTCATTTGTCCGAGGCTGTACAATATAGAAGCCTTGATCGTGAGAGGATCTGAGTTTTTGGTTAACTTTACATAATAACATTTAATATGTGTAATACAATATGTAGTGGGTTAATGAATTATATATCTACAACATATTGTATGAACTTTTTGCGTATGTTCTTGTAGGAATTAAACCCTATAGATTTCGCAACATCCTTCACAACAATTAGAGTAAGGAACGTACAATAAATAACTTGAACAAATTAATGTCTTTTTTGCCGTCTTCT
>JAGGRV010000564.1 GCA_021159445.1 Deltaproteobacteria bacterium
GAATACAACAAAAAATCCTGTTAATTTTTGTTCAACTTATTTATCTCCCGTTCCCTATTTGGAAAACAGCAGCAAATTAACAGCTAACCGCTAATTTTGTAATAGCAAAACATCCTGTAATCATTAAAGTAATAGCTAACCGCTAAAGGCTAATTGCTCAATTTAGATATGAGGCACAATCGCTGGAAGGATATAGATCAAGCCAGAAAGCTTCTCAAGCTTCCAGAACAGGTAACAAGAATCGAGATACTGGAGGCATATAGACATCGCTGCAGAGATCTTCATCCAGACAGGAATCCAGACATAGACACATCAGAAAAGATGGTCAGGCTAAATACGGCCTACAGGGTCCTGATGGAATATTCCGATAGGTATGAAATAAAGCTCAGTCCAAATGAAGATGGCATGACCGAGGGAGAATGGTGGATGCATCACTTCGGACAGGACCCTATATGGACCGGAGACCATGAGGAAGAATAGTTATGGCTCTAATCGTGCAGAAGTATGGCGGTTCTTCAGTAGCTGACTGTGATCTGATTAAAGGAGTTGCGGATCATGTGATTGCCTGCAAAAAGCAGGGGGATGATGTGGTAGTAGTCCTCTCTGCCATGTCGGGGGAGACTGACCGGCTTATTGACTTGGCAAGGCAAGCGCAATCAACATCGGACCTCAGGGAACTTGACGTATTGCTGGCTACCGGAGAGCAGACAACCATCTCTCTCTTTGCCATGGCAGTCATAGAAAAAGGCTTTAAGGCCGCGTCCTTTCTGGGTTATCAGGTCCCAATCGACACCGATTCAGCCCACGGAAAGGCCAGGATCCTTGACATATCAACTGAAAGACTCAATGCAGCCATCAAATCAGGACACATTCCTGTTGTGGCAGGATTTCAGGGAGTTACCCCTAGAGGTAATATCACTACCCTCGGGAGGGGCGGCTCAGACACAACTGCAGTGGCAGTGGCTGTAGTCCTTAATGCCTATATCTGCGAAATATATACAGATGTAGAAGGAGTTTACACAACAGATCCCAATATATGTCCGGATGCCAAGAAGATAGACAGAATCTCCTATGAGGAGATGATGGAAATGGCAAGCCTCGGTGCAAAGGTCCTTGATATCCGATCAGTGGAGCTTGCCATGCGATACGGAATGCCTCTCCATGTGAGATCGAGTTTTACTTACAACACAGGGACCCACGTAGTTAAGGAGGATGAAACTATGGAACAGATCTTGGTTTCCGGTGTTACCTACAGCCGAAAAGAAGCACGCATTACCATCACCAAGGTCCCTGACAATCCGGGCATAGCTGCCAGCATATTTAATCCGATCTCGGATGCAAATATTGTGGTTGATATGATCATCCAGAATACAAGGGCCGGTGACCTTACTGATATGACCTTTACAATCCCACGGGGAGATTACGATCAGGCCATGGAGATAGTAAAAAAAGTGGCCAATGAGATCGGGGCCGAGAAGGTGGCTGGAGACCAAAACATTGCCAAGGTTTCTATAGTGGGAGTGGGCATGAGGAACCACGCAGGTGTGGCCGGCATGATGTTCAATATCCTGGCCAGGCATGGAATTAATATCCTTATGATTAGTACTTCTGAGATCAAGATATCCTGCATTATTGAGGAGAAATACACCGAATTGGCCGTTCGCGCACTGCACGAGGAGTTTGGTCTGGATCATGAATAAAAAAATCGAAATATATGACACAACCCTTCGGGACGGGACTCAGGCCGAGGACTTTAACCTCTCTGTCGAGGATAAGGTCCGGATAACATTAAAACTTGATGATCTCGGCGTAGATTACATTGAAGGGGGCTGGCCGGGGTCCAACCCAAAAGACGAACAATACTTTCGCGAGATTCAGAATTATTCCCTAAACCACAGCAGGATAGCTGCCTTTGGCAGCACCCATCACGCCAGGCATCATGCCCACGAAGATCAGAACCTCAAGGCACTCGTGGCAGCCAAGACTCCAGTTGTTATAATTTTCGGAAAGACATGGGAAATACATGTAAAAGACGTCTTGAGAATCTCCCCGGAGAGGAACCTGGAATTGATAGAG
The DNA here is from genome assembly GCA_021159445.1 of Deltaproteobacteria bacterium. Lineage (GTDB taxonomy): Bacteria > Desulfobacterota > Dissulfuribacteria > Dissulfuribacterales > UBA3076 > UBA3076. The sequence continues at coordinate 2,077 of JAGGRV010000564.1, forward strand.
GACTCCCTTTCCTGGCTGAGACCCCAGGTGCAGACACTATTTTACGACGCCGAGCACTTTTTCGACGGATATAAGGCCGACCGTGACTATGCCCTTGAGACCCTGCGCCGGGCATTGGCCGGAGGGACGGATTGCCTTGTGCTTTGTGATACTAATGGCGGAACCATGCCATATGAACTGACGGAGATCATCCGGGATGTCTGGAAGGCACTAGGAGACGGAATTCAACTGGGTATCCACTGCCACAATGATGCCGAAGTTGCCGTAGCCAACTCCCTGTCAGCGGTCAGTGCCGGTGTGACACACATCCAGGGGACCATGAATGGTTTTGGTGAGAGGTGCGGAAATGCCAACCTCTGTTCCGTAATTCCGGGCCTTGTGCTCAAAATGGGGTATGAATGCACACCAGGCAAAAATCTCGAGAAGCTCACCAGTGCATCCAGGTTTGTCAGTGAAATCGCAAACCTGTCGCACAATAAGTACCAACCCTATGTGGGGGAAAGTGCCTTTGCCCACAAGGGGGGTATCCATGTCAGTGCTGTCCAGCGCAACCCAGAATCATATGAACATATAAGGCCTGAACTTGTGGGGAACATACAGCGTATCCTGATCTCAGATCTTTCCGGAAAAAGCAACATCCTTGCCAAGGCCAAACAGTTTGGTCTTGACCTGGAGAGCCATGACCCTGTTGTGCTGGACATTGTGGCCCAGCTAAAGGAACTCGAATCCCAGGGCTTCCAGTTCGAAGGTGCGGAAGCCTCCTTTGAGTTGCTCATGAGGAAGGCCGTTGGCACCCGGCGCAAATACTTTGATCTCCTTGCCTTCAGGGTCATAGACCAGAAGTTCAAAGACAATGAACCTACACAGGCAGAGGCTACTATTAAGGTGCGTGTAGGCGGCCATACAGAACACACTGCTGCAGTAGGCAATGGACCGGTAAATGCCCTGGATAACGCCATTAGAAAGGCCCTTGAAAAATTCTACCCGCAGCTCAAGGAAATGACACTGCAGGACTATAAGGTCAGGGTGCTTCCTGGAAGTCCAGGGACAGAGGCCAAGGTGCGGGTGCTGATAGAATCAAGGGATCAACACGAGAAGTGGGGCACAGTCGGGCTTTCCAACGATATCATCGAGGCCAGTTGGCAGGCCCTTGTGGATGCTATTTGCTATAAGTTACTCAAGTCAGAAAAAGAGTAAGCGTTTACAGGGCACCGCATCTGCTTTGTTGTCGGTCACTTGAAGTACAGGGAGTACGTCTGTGTACCCGTACGCCTCGCATCTGCAGCACCCTGTAAACGCTTACAGCTCGGTGGGTTGCGGTAAAACGGGCGTTGTAACCGTTCACAGGTTCTGGGTTCAATAGGGGTATGAGGTCAAATCTGTAATCAGTCTTTTATTCACCGGCATCATGGAGTACGGCATCAACCAACTCCTGGCGGATATAGATACCATTTTCGATGAGAGCCTCAATGTGTGGCTTGATTTTTTCAATCAACCTCATTCGCTTGGCACGCAGGAGCAATCCTATGGTTCCAATTTGCTTTATGTTTAATCTTGCGGCTATTTTTCTTGCCCGGGCATCATCCAGCAGGATGATGCAATCGGGTGTTGTTTGGGCCAAAGCGATTGCCTGTGCTTCTCCTGCATCCACGAGAATGCTTAAAGGTTGTACCAATTGAGATGAAGGTGTTTGGATTGTTATCCATTTGACTTGGCTTATCTCATATGCACCGGGCAGTCCCCGGCCTTTTATTGTTACTTCGCGCCATACTTCTGGTGGAGCTATAATCTCAGAAAACATGCGAGGTAAAAGCTCAAGCTGGCCGATACGTGTCATGCCGATAAGAGGGCCGCTGTCTGCAACAGCTATGGCTTCACGCATTTTTTAGTTCATCCAGGATCTGGTCATCATCAAGGTTTATTACAGGTATCTCCATACGGCCCAGTTCGTCCATGAATTTTATTTTATTCATGCTGCACAGTTCTGCTGCTTTACCAACAGAAAGACGGCCCAGTTCAAACAGTTTGACAGCCAGCAAAAAGAGCATTTCCTGTTCAAGTGCTTTTTTTGATTTGCCGGTAGATATCAAAAGGTCGTCACTGTATGGTATTGAGAGAGTTGGCATGATTATATCCTTCCATTATTTTACAAAATGCTGTCCGGTTGGGCGAGCGCAATTTAAAAGTCGAATATCTCCAACCAGCAATTCTTGTTGGCCATCACCGAGTCAATCGGTCTAAGCCGGTAACATCCAGAATACAATCGGAGATTGCGCTTGGCAATGGGCCTTTGTCTGATATATTTTATCGTAAGCGTTCACAGGGCACCGCATCTGCT
>JAGGRV010000017.1 GCA_021159445.1 Deltaproteobacteria bacterium
TTTTTGTGCAAACGATATAAATTCAAACAATAATAACCACTTAACTAATCAACTACTCAACCACTTAACGAGGTCTGGGATAAGTGTTTATGGAACAGTATGTTGCGGCAGTCGAGGAGACCGTAAGTTTTTTTCAGAGAGAGCTGCCATGGACCCCGGATGTATGTCTGATGCTGGGCACGGGCCTGGGGGGTGTAGCCCAGGCAATGGATGTGGCCTGGAAAGCCGGCTATGGTGATATTCCCAACTTTCCGGTGTCCACTTCTCCTGACCACGCGGGGAAGCTCCTGGTGGGTAAGATCGGGAATGCCAAAGTGGCCCTGTTTCAGGGACGATTTCATTTCTATGAGGGTTACAGGACAAGAGAGCTTACATTCCCTATTCGGGTAATGGCCGGCCTGGGAGCAAAGGTGTTGATTGGGTGTAACGCAACAGGGGGCCTTAACCTGGGTTTTTCCTCAGGGGACCTGATGCTGATTACGGATCACATAAACCTGATCCCGGACAACCCGCTGAGGGGGTCCAACATAGACAGATGGGGGCCGAGATTCCCTGACCTTTCAAAGGCTTACTCCATCACTCTCAGAAAAAAGATTGTTCAAGTAGCCGGGAATCTGGGTATGGCCCTGAGGGAGGGAATATTTGTGGCTGTTCCAGGCCCCAGCCTCGAGACCCCTGCAGAGACCAGATTTCTCAGGATGATTGGTGCGGATGCCGTGGCCATGTCCCTGGTACCGGAGGTAATCGTTGCTGTCCATGCAGGGATGGAGGTGCTGGGGATCTCGGTTATTGCCAATGTAAATGATCCGGACAATTTCCAGCCCATCCTTATAGAGGACGTAATAGCTCAGGCACATAAGGCGGAGCACCGTCTAGAACGTCTTCTGGTAAATTTTTTGATAAACGCTCACAGTTCGGTGGGTTAAGGAGCATTTAAAGTGGAATCAGTAGATTTTTTGATATGTGGTGAAATTCTCATATCTCACCCGAATGATTCCCCAATCCCCGGGGGAGCTGTTGCCGTAAAAGGCGATACTATTGTTGCAGCCGGTCCTTTGCCTGAACTTTCAAAGAATTTTGTTGCAAATAAAACCATTAACAGGCCATCCGGGCTCATACTTCCAGGACTCATAAATTCCCATACCCATGCTGCCATGACCCTTTTCAGGGGCCTTGCTGATGACCTCCCTCTTAAAACATGGCTGGAGGACCACATTTTTCCTGCTGAGGCCAGGCTGACCTCAGAACATGTGTCCCTTGGGACTGAGCTCGCCTGTGCAGAAATGATACGGTGCGGAACCACGGGTTTTGTGGACATGTACCTGTTCGAAGACACTGTTGCCTCGGTAGTTGACAGGGTAGGGCTTAGGGCTTGGCTTGGAGAAGGAGTGTTTGATTTTCCGTCACCATCATTTCTCTCCGGGGAAGAGGCCCTTAAAGAGACGGAACGTTTAATGGTCAAATGGAAAGGGCATCCGAGGATCACCATTACTGTAGACCCTCATACGCCCTATACCTGCAAGCCCGAACTGCTCCGGCACTCACGGAAGTTGGCAGAGGCCAGGGACGCATTGATAGTAATCCACCTTGCCGAGACAGAATGGGAAAACGCCGAAATCCGAAGACTCTGCGGGGTTTCTCCGGTAAAGCATCTGGATAGGCTCGGCCTTCTTGGAGACCGGCTGCTTGCCATCCACTGTGTGAGCTTGAGCAAAGATGACATATCACTTCTGGCCCGGAGAGATGTCCGGGTGGTCCATTGCCCGGAGAGCAATCTCAAGCTGGCCTCCGGGGTTGCCCCTGTACCCGAACTCCTTGAGGCCGGTGTGACAGTCGCCTTGGGGACGGACGGGGCCGCCAGCAACAATGACCTTGATCTTATGAGTGAGATGGACACCGCTGCAAAGCTACATAAGGGGATCAAAAAGGATCCGACCCTGATATCCGCCCCTGAGGCCTTTTCCATGGCCACTACCTGGGCCGCAAAGGCCCTGCACAGAAAGGATCTTGGATGTCTGTGTAAAGGTTCCAGGGCAGATTTGGTGGTGGTGGACATGAATCAGGTTCACCTCCGGCCTTGCTACAATCCTGTATCTCACCTGGTCTATGCGGCAAGGAGCGGGGACGTGCAGGACGTTATGGTGGCAGGACGCATGCTTATGGAGGATAGGGTGCTTACTACTATTGACGAAGGAAAACTGCTTGAAAGTCTTTCAAGGGCCATAGAGGAGTTGGGCCTGGGCTAGGGCAACAGGGCAAATGCCTCTTCCACTGCCTCTTTTGCCGATTTGACATAATGAACGTCCGAGAGGCGTTTCCAGGTCTTCAGACCAACCACAGGCTTCCACATCTTGAGTGCCAGGGCTATTTCGGACAGGGTGCCATGGGAGCCTGAGATGGCAATCAGTACGTCACAGCTCCTAACAAGTATGACGTTTCTGGCGTGCCCCATGCCGGTAACCACAGGGATCTGGATGTACGGATTGGCGTCAATGGCCTTGACTCCAGGAAGAATACCAACAGTGATACCACCCGCTTCGGCAGCCCCTTTGGCTGCTGCCTCCATAACTCCACCAAGGCCGCCGCAGTAAAGGATGGCCTTATGTTCAGCAACCCTACGGCCGACTTCTTCTGCCAGTATACTCATTTCCGGATCACACAGACCCGCTCCTATAATTCCAACTTTTGTCATTTTAACCTAAATTGAGCGATTAGCCTTTAGCGGTTAGCTATTAGCTTAATGATTATCGGATGTTTTACCATTACAAACTTAGCTGTTAGCTGTTAATTTGCCGCTGTTTTCCAAATAGGTTACTAATACCTAAAAGCTAAAAGCTAATGGCTAACAGCTAAACGCTTAACTATGCCTTCCAACCATGATCTCCCACAAGTTTCACAAAGCGGGCACCGCCCATATCTTCCTGATGGATTTTACCGTTGGACTTGGTTATTTTTACAAGCATCTGCGAGTATTCATCTCCAACAGGAATGATCAAAACGCCTGGGTCATTAAGCTGATCGATAAGTGGCTGAGGCACTGAGGGTGAACCTGCGGTTACGATTATAGCGTCAAAAGGGGCCTCACTCTGCCACCCCCATGTGCCGTCGTCTAACTTGAGCATAATATTTGTGTATTTAAGTTTTTCCAGGATTTTTCTGGCCCTTGGGAGCAAAGCATGGATACGTTCCACGCTGTACACAACCCTGGCAAGCTCAGCCAAAATAGCTGTCTGATAGCCCGAACCCGTTCCCACCTCCAGCATTTTTTCATCACCCTTCAGCCCCAAATGCTGGGTCATGAGGGCCACAATATAGGGTTGGGAGATTGTCTGATTACTCCCTATTGGAAGGGGAAAGTCACCATAGGCCTGGTCCCAGAGCGCCTCGTCTACAAAGAGATGCCGAGGCACGTTGCGCATTGCCTCCAGAACACGGGGATCTTTGATTCCCCTCCGTTCAATCTGGTGGGCAACCATTCTGTCCCTGGATATCCTAAATTGGTTATTGGGCTTAGCTTTGGATATCTTGAACATAGTAAACAGCTTTGACTACCTGTCCTGATTCCAGGACAATTTGCAGACATTCTACTTCTTTTTTACCAAGACGACGCCCCAGAAATGGTATACGTTGCCAGAAGTGCCGGTGCACATCATAATAATACCATTCTTCCTGTCCGGCCTGATTTATTCTTGCTGCTTCTGGCGGGCCAAGAAATTCGGATATTTCGGCCTTGGACTGGCCCTGTTTCACCAGTGAGGCATCTACTGCAAGATATTTCTTGGGCGTACCTGCACAGGATGCAAGAAATAATATCAAAGTTCCGATAAGAAAAAATGAGGGTAAGTTGTTTTGTCTTATTTTCATTATATTTTCATCTCTTAATTAACTTTAGTAAACCATATACAATGTCACAATACAATGTCACAAATCTTTTCAAATAAAAAAGGAACATATTTATGAGATGCCCAAAATGCGGAAGAATAAGCTTTGATTATCTTGAAAATTGCTCAAATTGCGGACAGGATCTGAGGGAAATTTCTGCAGGACTTGGAGGTTTTGCAAAACCGGATACCGAGCTCACCTGGTTCAGCAAGGATTCCAGGACCGATAGTATCAAGACAGAGGCTGAAGCTCCTCTTGTGGAGCAAGAAGCGGGAAATACAGCGGGCATTTCCGAAATTGATGTCTCTGACCTGGTGGATGCTCCCGGCACTGACATTGATGCGAAGGAGATCGATTCCAGCGATCTTGAGACTGTGGCCGATGATGAGATTTTCCAGCAGGCTTTGGATCAGGTCCTAAAAAAAGATGAATGACAGATTCTAGCCCTCCCCGGACTTGAAATAACTGTACTAATAGGCTACATATTCTTTGCACGGGCGGTTAACTCAGTGGTTAGAGTGCCATCC
>JAGGRV010000523.1 GCA_021159445.1 Deltaproteobacteria bacterium
CTTATCTTGACAAGGCTTAGCCATTCTATATAGTGCGGGATTCATGCTAAAGGCTTTAGTAATCTGAAATTAACCAGGCCATCGGCCTTGGCGTTTAATGACCAAAGATCTAAAAGGCTTCAGAGATACTGTCCCTGTAGAGGACATTTTGGAAGACGGTCTGCATCTGATCTTCGAAGGCATGCCGGGGCTTTTGTCTGAGATGGAGGAGTGTAGAATACAGGGTACTGCAAAAGGGGAGGTTTTTCTCCACCGCGTTGATGGGGATGTGCATCTAAACGGTAAGGTTGCGGCATTGATTGTTATCAAGTGCGACCGTTGTCTGGAGGAGTATAATCAGGAGATAAATACCTCTTTTTTCTATATACTGGTCCCTGGCCAATCGATAGAGGGGAAAAAAGAAATAGCCCTCGGTAAAGAAGACATGGAAGTATCCTTGTATGATGGGGCTGAAATCCAGATAGGGGAAATATTCAGGGAACAGATTCTGCTACAAATTCCTCTGCGGCATGTTTGCAGGGAGGATTGTAAGGGCATCTGTCCTACGTGCGGTGCGGATCTTAATAAAGAGGAATGCCGTTGCCGCGCAGAAACCTTGAATAATCCATTTAGTGTGTTAAAAAAGCTGTAACCGTTCACAGGGCACCGCATCTGCTTTGTTGTCGGGCACTTGAAGTACAAGAAGTACGTCTGCATACCCTCCGCCTCGCATATGCAGCACCCTGCAAACGCTTACAGTTCGGTGGATTGCGGTAAAACGGCGGCGGTGTAATCCCGTGAACGGTTACAAAAAAGCTGCATGAAGCAGCCAAATGAATATCTGGCATCCTTTATGAAATCTTAGAAGTAGTTTACACTTTGTTGATCTTGTATTTTGGCAGTGAAACTTGAAATTTGAAATTGGGAAAAACAAAAAAATGTAGATGCGTTACCGAATTTCGAATTTCGAATTTCCAGTTTCAGCATCTGTCTTTGGAGGTATTAAAAAATGGCAGTTCCACAGAGAAAGACTTCACGTTCACGCAAGGGTAACCGTCGCTCGCATGATGCGCTTCGTATACCAAATCTTTCAACATGCCCCCAATGTACAGAGCCCAAGCTTCCCCACAGGATTTGTCCCCAGTGTGGCACCTATAGGGGAAAAGTATTCAACAAAGAAAAAGATTTAGACTAGAAAATGTCTGTAGCAGTAGATGCCATGGGGGGTGATCGAGGCCCTGATGTCTTAGTAAAGGGAGCAATCGACGCAGTCAGAGATTGCGGCGTTGAGATCACCTTGGTCGGGATAGAAAATATGCTGAGGGAATCGCTTCAGCGTCAGGGCGGGGGTGATTTGCCCATCAGCATCTATCCGGCATCTCAGGTAGTTGATATGAAAGAATCCCCGGCTGATTCTCTGAGAAAGAAAAAGGATTCTTCAATTAGAGTTGCTTTTGAACTTGTGCGTCAAGGAAAGGCCATGGCCGTTCTCAGTGCAGGCAACTCAGGGGCCACGCTGGCGACAGCCATGGTTGCCCTGGGCAGAATCAATGGCGTTCGGCCGGCCATCGCTACGCTTATGCCGACCCTGAAAAAGCCCGTGGCCATGATAGACGTGGGGGCAAACGTAGACTGCAAACCCGTTCATCTGCTACAGTTCGGAATAATGGGCTCAGTATTTTCCGGAGAACTTTTGGATAATTCTCGGCCCAGAGTAGGGCTGTTAAGTATCGGGGAGGAAGACACCAAAGGCAACCAGCTCGTAAAAAAGGCGTATGATCTCCTTGCGGACAGTGATCTGAACTTTGTTGGCAATGTGGAAGGCGGTGAAATCTTCAAAGGCAACGTAGACGTAATAGTGTGCGACGGATTTGTGGGTAATATATGTCTAAAATTGAGTGAAGGTCTTGCAAAGGCCATACTCACCATGCTGGGGTCAGAGATTGGGGAAAGTCTTATGGCCGACATGGGGGATTCTTTGAAATCCGCCTTTCAGAGATTCTACAAGATAATAGACTATACTGAATACGGTGGTGCTCCGCTGTTGGGAATTAACGGGATAGCAATTATATGCCACGGGCTCTCCGGTTCCAAGGCAGTTAAAAATGCGATACAACTAGCCCATGAACTTACCAAGATAGAGTTGGCTGATAAGCTTAAAAACTCTCTTGCCAAAAGACAGGATCTGTTCAAGGTAGCCCAATAATGTCAAATTCTTTCCTGCCTATCAAAGCCTGATCATTATGCCTATTCGCAGTATAATTATCGGGACAGGGTCTCACGTACCCCAAAGAGTGGTAACCAACAAGGATTTGGAAAGCCGGGTGGATACTACAGACGAGTGGATACGCACCAGGACCGGTATCATTCAACGCCATATCTCTAATGACCTGGAGACCAACTCTTATCTTGCTACACAATCAGCAAGAAAGGCCCTTGATATGGCAGGAGTGCGCCCACAGGATCTGGACCTTATTATAGTCGGTACTATGACTCCGGACATGCCAATGCCCTCTGTTGCCTGTCTGGTGCAGAATGAGCTGGGAGCAAAAAAAGCCGGGGCCTTTGACTTGTATGCCGCCTGCACCAGTTTTCTTTATGCGCTTTCCGTAGCAGATAAATTTATACGTAATAACTCCAGTATGAAGATCCTTGTGATTGGGAGCGAAGTACTCTCCCGTGTTACAAATTGGGAAGACCGGAATACGTGCGTGCTCTTCGGTGATGGAGCAGGGGCCGCCGTAATTACCGGTACCAGAGAGGACAGGGGCATTCTCTCTACCCACCTCCATTCAGATGGTTCATTGGGAGAACTTCTTATCTTAAGAGGCCTTGGGACGGCCTTTCCGGTAAGTCATAAAAACCTTGAAAAGGGGTGGCAGTATATACAGATGCAGGGTAGAGAGGTATTTAAACATGCGGTCAAAGCAATGGAGTCTGTGGCCTGGGACGCCCTGGAGGCAAATGGATGGACCGGAGATGATGTAGACCTTCTGTTCTCTCATCAGGCCAACATCCGAATCATTAATTTTCTGGGAGAAAGGTTGGGGCTTCCTAAGGAGAAAATCTTTATCAATATTCACAAGTATGGTAATACCTCGGCGGCGAGTATACCCATTGCCCTTGATGAAGCTAATCGTACAGGGCTGCTGACCCCCGGCCTTCGTGTTTTGATGGTTGCTTTCGGAGGGGGGTTTACCTGGGGATCTGTGGCCATGTGCTGGTAATATGGGTACTGAGCGGAGGAAAGGATTTCTATATGGCACAAGTCAATTATTTCTTGACAGAAGAACAACAGATGATCGTGGATCTGGCACGTCAGATAGCCGTGGAAAAGATCATTCCTGTAAGAGCAAAGCTTGATGAGAATGAGGAATTCCCTTGGGATATCATAAAGGATATGGCCCAGGCGGACCTTTTCGGGCTTTATGTCCCTGAGGAATATGGTGGCTTTGAAAAAGGCTGTTTTGAAAATTGCCTGGCGCTGGAGCAACTTGCCTATGGTTGCATCGCTGTTACTACAACTTTTGCTGCCAGTGCGCTGGGAGGTTATCCTATTCTGCTTTTTGGTTCTGATGAACAAAAGGCCCGCTATCTCCCGGATATTGCCGCAGGCAAACGCCTTGTAGCCTTTGGGCTTACCGAAGCCAATGCCGGAAGTGATGCCGCAGGAATCCAGACTACAGCAGTGGACGATGGAGACCACTGGATTTTAAACGGCACCAAACAGTGGATAACAAGCGGTGGTGAAGCAGAAATATATACCATCGTGGCCATGACCAACAAAAACAAAGGCGCAAGGGGTGCAACATCCTTTATTGTTGAGAAGGGTGATCCAGGGTTCAGCTTCGGGAAAAAAGAACGAAAGATGGGGCTGAATGCCTCATCAACCAGGGAACTCATAATGAATGAGTGCCGCATTCCAAAGGACCGTATCCTTGGAAGGAAGGGGCAGGGCTTCATAATGGCCATGAGGACTCTGGATCTGGCCAGACCCGGCATAGGGGCCATAGCAGTCGGACTTGCCCAGGCGGCCCTGGATGAGGCGGTCAAATATGCAAGGCAGAGAATACAGTTCGGCCAGCCGATAATCTCCTTTCAGGCCTTACAGCATATGCTGGCGGATATGGCCACAAAGATAGAGGCATCAAGGGCCCTTGTGTATTCGATAGCCAGGACCATTGATGAGGACGGAGCAAAAGACGTTGCCAAAATATCTGCAATCGCAAAACTTTTTGCTACTGATATGGCCATGCAGGTAACCACCGATGCGGTCCAAATCCTGGGCGGCTATGGATACATGAAGTCTTATCCGGTTGAAAAAATGATGCGGGATGCAAAAATCCTCCAGATATATGAGGGCACAAACCAGATCCTTCGCAATGTTATCGGCCAGGCGTTAAATAAGGAGTACGCGAAAAAATAA
>JAGGRV010000047.1 GCA_021159445.1 Deltaproteobacteria bacterium
ACGGCAAAAAAGACATTAATTTGTTCAAGTTATTTATTGTACGTTCCTAACCAGGAGGACAGTATGTCTGATCCAACCAGAAAAGATAAGGAAAAGGCAGTAGATATAGCCATTGCCCAAATACAAAAACAGTTTGGGAAGGGATCTGTAATGAGGCTTGGGGACCGCGGCGGTGTGGAAGATGTCGCTGTAATTCCAACAGGCTCCATTGCAATTGACCTGGCAACCGGTGTTGGGGGCATAGCTCGGGGCAGGATAACGGAAATATTCGGCCCTGAGTCTTCAGGAAAGACCACTTTGGCCCTGCACATGATTGCCGAAGCCCAGAAGCAGGGCGGCATAGCTGCATTCGTGGATGCGGAACACGCCATGGACCCGGTCTACGCTGGCAAGCTTGGCGTAAATACTGACGACCTACTGATCTCTCAGCCGGACTATGGTGAGCAGGCACTTGAAATCGTTGATGCCCTGGTACGTAGCGGAGCAGTGGATATTATAATAGTGGATTCCGTGGCTGCCCTGGTCCCAAAGGCGGAGATAGAAGGGGAAATGGGAGATCAACATATGGGACTCCAGGCCCGGTTGATGTCTCAGGCCATGAGGAAGCTCACAGGCAATATCAATCGCACCAGGACGGCACTGGTCTTTATCAACCAGATCCGCATGAAAATAGGGGTGATGTTCGGCAGCCCTGAGACCACGACCGGCGGGAATGCCCTCAAGTTTTATTCAACCATGCGCATGGACATAAGGCGTATAGCTGCTCTCAAGGAAGGGGCTGATATTATCGGAAACCGGACCAGGGTAAAGATAGTCAAGAACAAAATAGCTCCTCCATTCAAGACCGCCGAGTTTGATATATATTACGGAGAGGGCATTTCCAGAGAAGGTTCTCTAATCGACCTGGCCACGGCAGTGGATATCATTGAAAAAAGCGGGGCATGGTATTCATACGATGGAGAAAGACTGGGGCAAGGCCGTGAAAATGTGCGGACCTTCCTTAAAGCCCACCCGGATATTGCTGACCGGATAGAGCAGCAGATGTGGGAGACATATGACATTAAAAGGCCTAAGGTCCAGGAGCAGGTCGAGGAACCCGCCTAAACGAGAAAGGCTCTGCCCATGAAAAAATTATCAGGTACTCAGATTCGCAGCCTCTTTTTAGATTTTTTTTCAAAAAATGGCAGTGAGATAGTCCCAAGTTCCTCATTGATCCCGGCAGAAGACCCTTCACTTCTCTTTACTAATGCCGGTATGGTCCAGTTTAAGAAGGTATTTCTTGGAGAGGAGACCAGGTCTTATGTGCGTGCGGCCTCTTGTCAGAAATGCGTGAGGGCCGGGGGCAAACACAACGATCTTGAAAACGTTGGATACACTGCCCGTCACCACACTTTTTTTGAAATGCTGGGAAATTTTTCCTTTGGAAATTACTTCAAAAGAGAGGCTATTTCCTTTGCCTGGGAATTTCTTACAAAAGAAATAGAACTGCCTGTAGAAAAGCTGTGGGTCACGGTATTCCGGGATGATGACGAAGCAGCGGAATTATGGCCGGAGATAACCGGAATTTCTCCTGATCGTGTGGTCCGTCTCGGAGAAGAAGACAACTTTTGGGCCATGGGGGATACCGGGCCCTGCGGACCTTGCTCGGAGATACTCATCGACCAGGGACCAGATGTGGGCTGTGGCAGGCCGGACTGCAAAGTGGGCTGTGACTGCGATCGCTTTCTTGAACTCTGGAACCTGGTGTTTATGCAGTTCTTCCGGGATAAATCCGGCAAACTGAATCCGCTTCCAAATCCGTGCATTGATACCGGCCTGGGGCTTGAGCGCATGGCCGCTATATGCCAAGGAAAAGAAAGCAATTACGATACCGACATCTTCGCAGGCCTGTTAGCGCGTATAGAAAAGCTGTCAGGCCGGACCTATGGCCAGGACAGGCAATCAGACGTGGCAATGAAGGTCATAGCTGATCATGCCAGGGCCGGCGCCTTTCTTATTGCTGATGGACTCATCCCTTCCAATGAGGGGAGGGGATATGTGCTAAGGCGCATTATCCGCAGAGCAGTCCGATACGGAAAGGTCATAGGGCTTAATGACCCCTTCATAAGCTCAGTGGCTGACGTTGTTATCAAAGAAATGGGTGAAACCTATCCGGAACTGAAAAAGGCCTCGGCCTTTCTGGGGAAGGTCATAGATCATGAGGAGTCCCGCTTTGCAGAGACACTGGAATTCGGGCTCCGTCTCCTTGATGAGGAGATAGCCATCCTCAGGAAGGAACAGAAGACTCAAATCCCAGGGAATTTTGCCTTTAAGCTTTATGACACTTACGGCTTACCTGTGGATATACTCATTGATGTGGCCAAGGAAGAGGATATGGGGCTTGACCGGGCCGGTTATGAACATGCCCGGTCAGAGCAGAGGGAGCGGTCCAAAAAAGCCCGTCATGACATAGTTACTGAAGAATTGCCGCAGGTATACAGGGATCTGCTGAATTCAGATCTGGGTAACAAATTCGTGGGTTATGACCACACATCACACAAATCAGAGTTCCTCGCCCTTGTAAAACAGGGCCGGCCTGTCCAAAAAGCCTCTGCCGGCTGGTGCGGAGAACTCGTTGCTGCGGAGACACCATTTTATGCAGAGTCAGGCGGTCAGGTGGGCGACAGGGGTCGGGTAGAAGGGCCTTCAGGCAGGGCCGAAGTAATAGATACCTTTCATAGGGGAGACCTCATAATACACAGTATAGAGGTAAAACACGGAGACCTGGAATCAGGAGATTCCATAAAGCTTGAGGTATCAGAGGACCTTAGAAAAAATACGGCCCGCAATCACACCGCCACCCATCTTCTCCACGCCGCTCTCAGGCAAGTCCTTGGAGAACACGTGAAGCAGGCAGGTTCCATGGTAGCCCCTGACAGGTTGCGTTTTGACTTTACCCACTTCTCAGCCTTGACACCGGATGAGATCAGACAGGTCGAAGACCTGGTAAATGAACAGATCAGAGAAAACAAAGAAGTCAAAACAGAGATTCTCTCCTATAAAGAGGCAATGGCCCGTGAGGCAATGGCCCTGTTTGGGGAAAAATACGGAGAGACTGTGCGCCTGGTGAGTATCCCGGATTTCAGTATGGAACTCTGTGGTGGTACCCATATTTCTTATACAGGGCAAATAGGTCTTCTCAAGATCATCAGCGAATCCAGTGTGGCCGCCGGAATACGAAGGCTTGAGGCCTGTACTGCCCAAAACGCTCTAGACCTTGTACATGAATTGGAAAAAGCGGTCGCTGGCGTCACCCTTCAACTGAAATGTCCCAGATGGGATGTATCCAAAAAGGTCACAAGACTCCTTGAGATGACAAAAGACCTGGAGAAGCAACTCCAGCAGGTTAAGACTGCCCGGGCCACGCAAGGGTTGGATGAGTTGTTGTCCAAGATACGAAAAATCAACAGTATTCAAGTACTATCTGCCCGAGTTGAAACAGATAACGCCAAGTCCCTCAGGGACCTGGGAGACAGGCTCAGAGATAAGATGGATTCAGGGGTCGTGGTAATAGGGTCGCAGGCCGGCAGCAAGGCCCTGCTGCTGGTCCTTGTAACAAAGGATCTTACTGACCGGCTACATGCAGGAAATATGATCAAGCAGGTAGCTAAGATGATCGGAGGCGGCGGAGGGGGGAGCCCTGAAATGGCGCAGGCAGGAGGCCCGAAGCCGGAAAGACTCGAAGAGGCCCTTGAGGCAGTCTATGATATTATACACACAAACAGTTCTCCTACTTCCTAAGTATTTCCCCTTTTATTTTATGATTTCGGCGACTTCAAGGTCTTGAGCAAGCTTTTTTGTCTTGACAAATTGGGATAGTTTAAATAATACCTTAAATAAAATTGGGATTTTATTCTCCGCCGCTTTCGGCGGAGTAATTCGTTTTTCAATTTTGATGATATCAGCAATTTGCTAAAACCTTAGACTGTCCAGCTATAAAATATTTTTAAAGTATTTTAAAGGCACAGTCGATTGTGACATTAGGAAATTGTTGAGAGGGCCAGTGAAGTTATGTCTGGCCCATTTGCAGGAATAACTAAAAGGAGGTGATCAGTCGTAACAGGTAATATCTATATAGATGTCTGACAATACGAAGAGGGTGATAAAATCATCCAAATTTACCTTAGCAGAAAGGGGAGCTGAGGTTGTATCATATCAGGCTAAGGAGGAATAGGGGAATTATGGTTAAAAAATTATTAATTGTCATAGTAGGTTTGGGTCTCCTGATCGGCTGTGCACAGATGATGGAAAAAAGAGCCTGCGTAATCAAGGTCCCGGAAGTAGCACCTGGGGCAACATACGTAGGCAGCGAAGCCTGTTTGGAGTGTCACGAAGATTACGCCAACGATAA
>JAGGRV010000332.1 GCA_021159445.1 Deltaproteobacteria bacterium
CTGCCATACATTTAGCCTAAATTGAGCAATTAGCCTTTAGCTGTTAGCTATTAGTTTAATGATTAAATACCTTGTTTTTTTAAAGCTAAACGCTAATGGCTAACAGCTAATCGCTCAACTTAATGTTTAACCCAAGACTGAGCCCTTTGATTATCAGCACTGAGGCCATAACGCCTATGATTCCTATTTTGGGGAGAAATAGCAGTCCTGTCAATATTGTACCGCAGGCTGCACCTGCAAGGTCTGCCATATAAAGGCGTCCTGTAATCTCCGCCCCTGTGCCCCGGGCCATGCGGGAGACAGCGGAAAATTGACACCCGGCTGCAGAAGCTACAAGAAAGATCAGAGATGGAATCACCATATACTGCATGGCAAATAAAGAAATCTGGCTTTTTGCGCCGACCCCGGCAATGGCCGCCACACAGGCCAGTGCAGCCAGTGCAATAAGGGCCGATTCAGTGGCAAGCACTTGCCAAAGAGTATCTTTTTTTAATCTTCCGGATGCAAAGGCACCCAAGGCGGATCCTATCATAAATATGGTTATAAAGATACAAATTCGCAAGTACACATAACCATATATGACCTGAAACAGGAGGAGAAGGGACAACTCAAATGCCATGCCCGCATATCCGGAGGTCATAATAGTGAAACGGAGCAGATCCCTGCGGCATACAAGGACCGCAAATGCCAGGATCGACACAAACATGATGTATTGAAGCGTCTTTGGGCTTTCAGATTTTTTCATCCACATGTCCAGGAGGTGCCCGAAGGCAGAGGGAGAGAGGTCCCTGTTTGGCGAGACCTTTTTTTCAGTAAGAAGACGCCTGAGAATGTCCAAGCGGAATGGATCCGTCATGCTGGGCAGTTCATAATCCACCAGGCGTTTTGTGACTATCTTGCGCCTGGCCAGCACCCCTGCAATGCCGGTCGTTAAAGGGGCATTAGAAGCC
Organism: Deltaproteobacteria bacterium; assembly: GCA_021159445.1. Lineage (GTDB taxonomy): Bacteria > Desulfobacterota > Dissulfuribacteria > Dissulfuribacterales > UBA3076 > UBA3076. Next base: position 951 of record JAGGRV010000332.1, read on the forward strand.
AGGTAATAATGGGTAATTCCGGGAAAGACCAAAACATGCTTGAAGGTACTTTTCAGGGCAGCATAGACTGAACGATTCACAGCCAGGCCCTTTTCTTCAAGATAATTTTCAGCACCCACAAGAGTGAATGCAAGTACCCCGTGATCCGTGAGAATCGATTTTGCCTCATGAAAGAATTCCTGGCTGTAGAAACGGTTGAGCTGCGCGTTTTCCGGGTCCGGAAGGTCTACAATAATGGCATTGTATTTTGTTTCTGCCTGCTTTACAAAGAGTCGTCCATCACCAACATGTACCTGGACAAAGGGATAGGAAAGGCTCTTGTTAATCAGCTTATCCAGGTCAAGAATAGCAGGATCGAGCTCGACATAATCTATGTGCTTTGGTTTGTGTTTGGCAATCTCCTCAATGGTTCCAAAGACCCCTCCTGCGATCAAAAGGACATTGGCCCCTTGTTTAAGCTGACAGAGCGGAAGATGGGCCACAGACTCCATATCAAGGTCGCCGGTTGAATACAAAGGGATTGCGTCCTGTAGGACATTGATCTGCTCGCCGGTCTTAGAGATCGTAAGCTGTGCAAAGGGTGTGTTCTTATGTACGATCAGTTCTTGACCGGGGAAGCGGAACAAAAGCGTGGATAGATCAAGCGGCCTGGCTGCCAGTATGCCGAGCCCCAGCAGAGCCAGTACCGGAAGGCCTGCATATGAGGTCATCATGGCACCGGCAAGCAGGTTCAGCAGCCCAAGGACCACCAGGCTATCCCAGTGGGAGAGGGTGTAAACAAGGACGAGGCTGAACAGGAGCCCGCCGGCAATATCTCCCAGTGTGTCGGCAATATACACCCTGCTTGTAGTATCCTTACCCTTGAGCAGTGCCCCTGCTATGGGTAACATCCCGCCTGCGACGAGACAGTAAGGGATAAGGATCAAGGTGCTTGAGAAAATGGCCGAAGTAAGGCCAAGCATTTCGCCCCGTACCCAGAGGAGCGGGAGGGCTCGTACAGCCGCAATCTGGAAAAAAGGTAAGACTCCAACCAGGATATGACCTGCAAAAAGCGCCCTTTCCGGCCTTGCCCTTTTGGCTATGGGCACGCCAAGGGCGCTGCCAAGACCTGTAAACAGGAGCCATACCCCAAGCACGAGGCCTATGACCAACTCATTGCCGCCAAAGGTGGACATGACCTCCCGGATCATTATAAGCTGAACTGATACGGAAGAAGTCCCCAGGGCGAGGAGGCAGACCCAGAATTTTTTCTTGCGGGAAAAGCCTTTGTATCCTGTAATCATTTAACTAATACAGAGATCGTCAAATAGTTGAGTCGTTGAGTCGGAAAATAAATATGTTAAATCAGTATATTAGAGCTTCAACTACATCAAGTGTCCAATTTCTATGCAAACCATATAAATCCAAATAATAATAACTACTTAACTAATCAACTACTGACCCACTTAACTAGGTCTGTAATAGCTAACCGCTAAAGGCTAATTGCTCAATTTAAGTTATGATTACACCGCAAAAAGTCTGAAACATGATTCCGCTCAAAAAGCCCGAGATGCAAGGCGCGAAATTTTCCAGGCATGAGACGTACTTATCGTACGTCGCAGTGACTGGAAAATTGAAGCAACGCCGCAGATTGGGTTTTTTCAGCGGAATCAGTTACGGCTTTTTTGCCTCGGACCAGGCCCTATCCATTTCTTTAATAGAGCACTTGGAGAGTTCATTTTTCCGTGATCTGATGATGTCCTCCATGATATGGAAACGTGCTACGAACCTGCTATTAGCTTTTTGAAGGGCATCTTCCGGGTTGATTTCCAGCAACCGGGCCATGTTGGCCACGGTGAACAGGAGATCTCCTATTTCATGCTCAATATTTTCTTTGGATTTGGTCTTAATGGCCTCTCTGAGCTCCTGTTCTTCTTCTGCTATTTTTGCCCAGACATCCTCTGCTTTGATCCAGTCAAAGCTTACCCTGGAGGCCCTTTCTCCAACTCGAAAAGCCCTTTGAAGCGCAGGCAATGATTTGGGCAGGTGTCCCAGGACACTGTGTTTTTCTCCCTTTTCTTTGGCCTCTCCGGCCTTTATTGCTTGCCAGTTGGCTGCGACCTCTTTTATGCTGCTGACCTTCACATCCCCGAATATGTGGGGATGGCGTCTGATCATCTTTTGGCCTATGCCGGCAAAGGCCTGATCAAGAAAAGACATATCAGCCTCTTCGTACATATTCGCGAGCAGAAGCATCATGAAAAAGAGGTCTCCCAATTCTTCTGCTACTGGCTTCGGGTCTTTCTCGTCAATAGCCTCTGACAGCTCATATGCCTCCTCCAGGATATATTTTTTCACAGAAGAAGGGGTCTGTTCCCTGTCCCAAGGACATCCATCAGGTGCCCTGAGGCGAGCCACAATCGACCTGAGTTCTGAAAACGCCTTTTCTGTGTTCGAAGAACTTATCTTGTCCGCCATGGAATACTCCAAAAATCAACAGGTTCAGGTGCCAAGCAAGGCCATCAGTTCTGCTGGATCAAGTCTTTTGCCCAAGAGGCTCACTCCCCAGTGGAGATGCGGCCCCGTGGCCCGTCCGGTGGACCCGGAAAGACCAACAACCTGACCTCGTTCCACTTTTTGCCCCTCGCTGACTTTATAACTGACAAGGTGCGCATAAAGGGTGTATAGGCCTTTGCCATGATCAAGGATGACAGTCTTTCCACTCAGATAACAGTCTCTGGCCATGGACACCTTTCCATAATTGGAGGCGAGGATAGGAGTGCCCTCAGGTGCCCTTAAATCCACTCCTGAGTGAGGGCTTCTGGGCTTATTGTTGAATATCCGCCTGAATCCAAATTGACTGAGAATTTTGGAATTAACAGGCCATATAAAAGGCCTTTTCCAGTAAAGCTTATTTGAAATCTTGTCACATGTTTTTTTTACGGCCTTTTGATCGTTTAGCACTCGCTCCAGGATTTTTGGGGGAAATTCCACCATACGTTCCGGTATGGAAAGACGTTCTTCCGGGAAGCTCCTTGTCATTACCCGGACTTCGTGGGAGTAAAGGCCGGGAGGGCCATCAGGCCCTTGCCATTTGACAGTCAGGATGTGGGTTCCGGGTTTACAATCAAGGCCGGCTCCAAGGAGTACAAAGTAATCCTGGCTGGATGGGTCAAGGTGGTATGGGATTTTTTTCCCAAGAAACTTGACATCAAGGAGATCTATTTTGTTATTTATTTTTATGGTGGCCAGTGCAATGCCTCCCAGAGGGATCTTGTCAGGTTCCATACTTACCGAAACCGGATACGATCCAGCCTCTACCTCCATGTTGCAGCTCCAGATCGAAAAAAAACACGTCGTAAAAAATATGAGCAGGTATGGGAGAAATTGGAAACGTTCACGGAACGTTGAAATTAGAAAATAGAAATTGGAAATTTGGCCTTCATGCTTTTGTACTGTTG
>JAGGRV010000434.1 GCA_021159445.1 Deltaproteobacteria bacterium
GTTTAGGAACGTACAATAAATAACTTGAACAAATTAATGTCTTTTTTGCCGTCTTCTTTTTTGCTCGTCGATCACATAACCCGTTATGCTCGCTCCTCGCGCCTTGAATACAACAAAAAATCCTATTAATTTTTGTTCAACTTATTTATCTCCCGTTCCTTAATGTCCCACCTACCAGGAATCCTAACCTGAAGCAGGGACTGGATCCGGCGAGGACAGGGGCCGGTCATGGTTATGCTCAGGTGACCTGTGTGTTCAGGTTATGAGCCTCGATCTTTCACCTTTCAGCCTTTACCCGTCATTCGCCATGCGCTTATACGTCTCATATCTTTCTCTCATATCTTTCTCGGCCTTTTGAAAAAGCACTTTTGCGTTTTCCGGGAAGGTTCTTGTCAGGCTGGAATAGCGCACTTCGCCCATAAGAAATCCTTGAAAATCACCTTTTGGCTTTTTTGAGTCAAGAATGAAGGGGTTTTCGCCTGCCCCTTTACGTCTCGGATCATATCGGTACAAGGTCCAGTAACCTGATTCCACGGCCCGCTTCTCTTCGTGTTGGCTCCGGCCCATGTTGATTCCGTGATTGATACAGGGTGCATAGGCTATGATCAGAGACGGCCCGTGATAGGTTTCAGCCTCAACCAACGCCTTCATCAGTTGATTTTTGCTGGCACCCATGGCAACGGATGCCACATACACGTAACTGTAAGTCATGGCCATTCTTCCCAGGTCTTTTTTGCAGGTCGGTTTACCCCCTGCTGCAAACTTGGCCACGGCCCCAGTGGGGGTTGCCTTTGAGGACTGGCCGCCGGTGTTGGAATAGACTTCCGTATCCATGACCAGGATGTTGATGTCATGGCCCGATGCAATCACATGATCCAATCCACCATACCCGATGTCATAGGCCCAGCCATCACCGCCAAAGACCCAGATCGATTTTTTGACAAGGTAATCACTTCGATCAAGGATTTCGTCAAGCATGGCACTGGTGGATGCGTCTTGATCGAGTATCTCAAATTCGGCAAGTTCTTCTATTTTGCGGCCGTACTCCCTGGATTTATCAGCATCATGCATGTTTTCCAGCCACTGCTCAAATGCCTCTTTGAGCTCTTTTGAGACCTCGGCATTTGTGGCTTCACGAATAAGGTCAGCGAGTTTCTCCCGCCTCTGAGTCACACCCAGTTCCATTCCAAAGCCGTACTCTGCATTGTCCTCGAAAAGAGAATTGGCCCAGGCAGGACCATACCCATCTTCATTCACGGTATACGGACAGCTTGGTGCAGATCCACCGTAGATGGAGGAACAGCCAGTGGCATTGGCGATCATCATCCGATCGCCAAATAGTTGTGTGATGACTTTCACATAAGGGGTCTCACCACAGCCCGGACAGGCGCCTGAGAATTCAAAGAGGGGCTGCCGGAACTGGCTCCCCTTGACCGAAGTGGCAGGCATCAGGTCGTCCATGACAGGAAGTTCGGTTGAGAATTTGTGATTAGGGACCTGCGTTTCTGTTTGCGTTCCCAGCGGTCGCATAACGAGAGCCTTTTTCTTGGCCGGACATATATCAGCACAGTTTCCGCAACCCGTGCAGTCAAGGGGGCTCACCTGAACCCTGAACCTCAATCCTTTCAACTCTTTTCCCTTTGCCTTTGAAGTGACAAAATCCTTCGGGGCTTTTCTAATGTCATCTTCCCGTGCCAGGACCGGCCGAATGGCGGCATGGGGACAAACAAAGGCGCATTGATTACACTGTAAGCAGTTTTCCGGAATCCACTCGGGCACATTGATGGCAACCCCTCTCTTCTCGTACTTGGTCGTCGCTGTAGGAAATATGCCATCCGGGCTGAAGGCGCTTACTGGAAGTTTATCCCCCTGTTGCGCCAGCATGGGCCTCATGACCTTGTTCACAAACCCAGGCTCATCCGCTTCAAGGTATGCCTCGTGGCCGGCAGTAGCCCATGATTTTGGGACCTTGATCTTTTTCAAGGCTCCCAAAGCCTTGTCCACGGCATCTATGTTCATCTGGACGATCTTCTCACCCTTTTTCCCGTACGTCTTTTTGATTGCCTCTTTGATGTATTTGAGCGCTTCTTGGGAAGGAATTACTTTGGCAATCTGAAAAAATGCCGATTGCATGACCATGTTTATACGTCCGCCCAGGCCAACTTCAGAGGCGATCTTAACGGCATCAATATTGTAGAAGTCCAATTTCTTCTGGGCAATGGTCCTTTTCATATGATCAGGAATTCTGGTCCCCATCTGTTTCACCGTCCAGGGCGAGTTTAGCAAAAAGGCGCCTTCCTCCCTGATTCCTTCCAGGATCTCATACTGGGTGAGGAAGGCAGGATTGTGACAGGCAATAAAATCAGATTGGGTCAACAGGTAGGGAGATTGGATCCTGTGAGGCGAAAATCTGAGATGGGATATGGTGATCCCCCCTGACTTCTTGGCATCATAGGAAAAATAGGCCTGTGCATACATGTCGGTATTTTCGCCGATGATCTTGATGGCGTTTTTGTTGGCCCCAACCGTGCCATCGGCTCCGAGTCCCCAAAACTTGCACCGCACCGTGCCTTCCGCGGTCGGATGGATTTCCTCGCCTGCTTCCAGAGAGGTATGTGACACATCGTCCACAATGCCAACTGTAAAGTGGTTCTTCGGGGCTGATGTGCGGAGATTATCAAACACTGCCTTGACCATAGTTGGGGTAAAATCCTTGCTTCCCAAGCCATACCTTCCTCCTACAATAACAGGATGCTCCGCCCTTTCCTGAAAGACCGTGCACACATCCTGATAGAGTGGCTCTCCCACTGCCCCTGGTGCCTTGGTCCTGTCCAGGACCGCTATTCTCTTGCCTGTAGCCGGAAGGGCCCTTAAAAAGTGCTCTCTTGAAAATGGGAGATAGAGCCGGACCTTGACGAGCCCGACCCTCTCGCCCAATCCGTTAAGGTAGTTGACCGTCTCCTCGATCACATCACAACTCGATGCCATGGATATGATGATTCTTTCCGCTTCAGGGTCACCTACGTAGTCAAAAAGATTGTATGTTCGACCCACCAAGGCGCTCACCTTTTGCATCTCTTCGTGGACGATATGAGGAATCTTTTCGTAAAAAGGATTGGCCCCCTCCTTGTTCTGAAAGAATATGTCAGGGTTCTGGGCAGTGCCCCTTAGCTGCGGATACTCCGGGTTCATGCAACGGCTTCTGAAATTATCAATGGCATCCCAGTCCACAAGGGCCGCCATGTCATCATAATCAATAAACTCTATCTTCTGTATCTCGTTGGAGGTCCTGAATCCGTCGAAAAAATGAATAAACGGAAGGCTTGCCCGGATACTGGCAAGATGGGCCACAAGGGCGAGATCCATGTTTTCTTGAACCGATGCCGAGGCAAGGAGGGAGAAGCCCGTCTGTTTGACCGCGTTGATGTCTGAATGGTCACCGAAAATGGAAAGGGCATGGCCGGCAATAGCCCGGGCTGAGACATGAAACACAACCGGCATGATTTCACCCGCAATCTTGTACATGTTGGGAATCATAAGGAGCAGGCCCTGGGATGCCGTAAAGGTTGTGGACAAGGTGCCCGCGGAAAGCGCCCCGTGAACCGCACCTGCCGCACCTCCTTCTGACTGCATTTCCATCACTTTCAAGACCTGGCCAAAGATGTTTTTTCTTCCGTGGGCAGCCCATTGATCACAATATTCTCCCATACTGCTTGAAGGCGTAATTGGATAGATGGCTGCCACGTCGCTCATGGCATAGGCCACATGGGCCGCTGCCTCGTTTCCTTCAACGGTCTTTGTCGTTGCGCTCATGCTCTTTCTCCCTTCATCTCAAGTAGTGTCCGTCGATTGTTGTTAGTTGTCCGTTATGGAAAAGGAAATCGCTGTACTGACTATGCTGTCGAGTTACTTGACTATATATGTTAAACTATATGGCATCAAAAAGTCAACTATATTGTATCAGTTTAAAGATTTAAAGGTTGATTACACTGCAAAAAGTCTGAGTTAACCAGGATCAATATAGTTGACAAATAAGCGTATATCTATTATCTAGTCAAGACTAGACTCTTGAGTTAAATTAAATGTTTTACGTGAAACATTGATCCTGGAGTAATAATTAATGTTCAAACCAAAAAGCACTCAATCTACTATATTCCAAACGCATCTTTATCTTCCAGATAAGTTCAGAAACATATTAAAACAATCATGGGCTGAAATCTTTAGAAAAGACATAATGCCAATAATTCCAGAGGAAGAATTTAGCGAACTATATTCAAAAAATATGGGAAGACCATGTGTACCAGTAGCACTGCTAATTGGCCTCTCCATCCTAAAAGAAATGTATGATTGCTCTGATGAAAAACTCATTGAAGAACTCTACTTCA
>JAGGRV010000638.1 GCA_021159445.1 Deltaproteobacteria bacterium
GAACCGCTTACGGCACCAATCACTGAAAGACCAATTAATCACTCAATCACCAAATCACTCAATCACCAAATTCCCCAGCACTCCAGAGCATCGGCCGCACACATCAGGCCATGTAGGGTCTTTGCCCACATCTTCACTCCAGGTCCAACACCTGGCGCATTTTTCACCCGCTGCCCGGATAACCTTGATAGCAAGCCCTTCTATCTCATCGCTCTGCCATACAGTACTGTCCCCTGAGTCAAGTTCCCCCCTCAAGTCAAGCTGGGAAACAATGGCAATAGTCCTTAGCAGTTCCCTGTGTTTTTCCAGGAAGTCAGCCATATCTTCAGGAGGCATTATCAGCGCCTTGGCATCCAGGGCAAGGCCTATCCGTTTTTCTTTTCTGGCAAGCTCCAGTGCCTTTGTAACTTCTCCACGGATTTTCCATAGGAGCTCCCATTCAGCATTGAATGATTTATCAATGGAAATGGATTGGGGATCGGGCAACTCAGCCAAAAAAACACTCTCAGTCTCAGCGCCTGGCAGGCGGCTCCAGGCCTCCTCAGCAGTAAATGAAAGTATCGGGGCCATAAGAAGCAATATATCATGGACAATACGGTAAATGGCTGTCTGGGCAGAACGGCGAATACTGCCCTCCGGGTGCTCACAGTAGAGTCTGTCTTTTAAGATATCCAGGTAGAGGGCGCTCAGGTCAACTATGCAGAACTGTTGTATTTGGCGGAACACACCGTGGAACTTAAACTCCTTATAGGCATGTTTGACATTTACAGTTATTTCTCCAAGCCTTACCAGGGCCCAGCGATCAAGGGCCTCCATTCGGTCAAAATCCAAAGAGTGCTTATCCGGGTCAAAGTCAGACAGGTTGCTGAGAAGGTAACGGATCGTATTGCGGATTTTCCTGTACGCCTCAGTCAGGCGCTGAAGTATCTCGTTTGAGATCTTTATATCATCCTGGTAGTCTTCTGCTGAGACCCAGAGCCTCAACACCTCTGCTCCGTATTCCTTGATGACATCAGCCGGAGGGATGACATTGCCCACTGACTTGGACATCTTCTTCCCCTTCCCGTCCACAACAAAACCATGGGTAAGTACTGCCTCGTAGGGTGCCTTGTGTCTGGTCGCAACGCTGGTAAGAAGTGAGCTTTGGAACCATCCCCTGTGCTGATCACTTCCTTCCAGATAAAGGGCAGCCGGAGAGGAAAGCCCTTCACGGGTCTCCAGGACCGCTGCATGGCTCACCCCTGAATCAAACCAGACATCTAGTATATCGATCTCTTTGCGAACTCTTGTGCCTCCGCACTTTGGACAAGCAGTTCCAGAAGGAAGGAATTCCTTTGCCTCTTTTGCAAACCATGCATCAGAGCCCTCTTTTTCAAAAATTTCTACCAGGCGATCCGCTATTGCCCGGTCCATCACAGGTTCTTCGCAATCCTCACAGATAAGGACCGTAAGGGGAATACCCCAGGCCCTCTGTCTGGAAATGCACCAGTCAGGCCTTGTCTCTATCATTCCGTAAATACGCTCTTTTCCCCAGTCCGGGATCCATCTGACGGTCTCAATGGCGCGAAGGGCCTCTTCACGCAACGCCCCTGCCTCCATGGAGATAAACCACTGCGCGGTTGCTCGAAAAATTACCGGCTTTTTGCAACGCCAGCAGTGGGGATAGCTGTGCTCAATGGTCTCATGAGCCACAAGGCTGCCCTTATCTCGCAACATTTCAACAATCTTGTCATTTGCATTAAAGATGTTTTCCCCTTGGAATTCCTTTATCTCTGATGTAAACCTGCCGTAGTCGTCTACAGGGGAATAGATCTCAAGGCCGTATCTGATGCCGCTTTCATAGTCATCCGCTCCATGGCCCGGAGCAGTGTGGACACAGCCTGTGCCTGTATCAAGCGTAACATAAGGGGCGATAATAAGGAGGCTATCCCTTTCAAGGAATGGGTGTTTTACATGCATTCCTTCAATATCTCCGCCCTTGAATGTACCTAGGACTTTGGCATCTTTTTGCTCAAGACCGGCGGCAATCAAGGTAGAAAGCAATCTCCCCTCTGCCAGTATCCAGACTTCTTTTGTCCCACCACCAACCTGGACCTCAACAGCCACGTAGTCAAAGTCAGGGTGTAGCGCCACTGCCAGGTTGGCAGGCAGAGTCCAGGGAGTAGTGGTCCAGATAAGCGCAAAGGCAGGACCGGCCAACATTCCAAAACGATCCTCAAGCCACTGTTTGAGGACATCCCCGGCTGCAAATCTTACTGTAATTGAAGGAGACTTGTGGGGGGCGTACTCTACCTCAGCCTCTGCCAGTGCAGTCACACAACCAGGACACCAATAGACTGGTTTTTTACTCTTTATAATATGACCATCCATAAATATACGGCAGAACTCTCTACAGATGGAGGCTTCGTAGTCGTATGTCATTGTGAGATAAGGGTTATCCCAGTCTCCCAATACTCCAAGCCTTGAAAATTCCTCTTTCTGTATGCGTACAAATTTTTCCGCATAGCGCCGGCATGCCTTACGCACTGCCAACTTGCTCATCTTGGACCTCTTGGACCCCAAGTCTTTCTCAACATTGTGCTCAATGGGCAGTCCGTGGCAGTCCCACCCCGGTACATACGGCGTATCAAACCCCATCATATGGTGAGATTTAACGATTATGTCCTTCAGGATCTTATTGATCGCATGACCCAGGTGAATGTGGCCATTTGCATAGGGAGGGCCGTCATGAAGTATGAAAGGAGGCCGCCCCTGTCCTTGTTCTCTCAGACGCCCATAAAGGTCCATGGCCTTCCAGCGCTTGAGCATTTCAGGCTCCCTCTGAGCGAGATTTGCCTTCATCGGAAAACGTGTTTTGGGAAGGCTTAGTGTTTTTTTGTAGTTCATTATTTAGTCCTCTGGTATTGTTTAAGCTAATTTGCGGGCCATCCTACACCAGCATTAATCCGACCTCAAATATGGATTGAAATAGCCGAACCGGAGCTTGGGAAACCGCTTTTTAAGTATTGTTACCATGCCCTTTATCCCTGTTCGATGACCTGTATATTCATAGCCTATACCATCCAAATACCAGTCAGGATCAATGCCGTGATTTCTGAGTTGGATAAGATCAAGGCCCAGTTCCTCTATCAGGTCCGAGAGCCGGTCTATCTCTGCCATTTCATCCGTAAGACCTGGTAGGACAAACAGATTGATGGAGACAAAGCGGCCCGCCTCCTTCATAATTCTCCATGAAGCCAGCACATCATTTTGATCATAGCCTTTGGGTCGGAAGTAGGCATGATAATATTCTCTGCGTGTACTGTTCATGCTGATCCTTATGCTGTCAAGCCCTGCAGAAATCAGTTTTTGTACTGTTCCCGGAAGGCTGGCATTGGTGTTGAGATTAATAGTCCCTTTATCGGTCTCCTCTCGTATCTTGGTCACCGACCGCTCCAGCAATTTCGCCTGAAGCAGAGGTTCCCCTTCGCATCCCTGTCCAAAACTCACCACGGGTCTCTGTGCCTTTTTTAAATGGGGGACCGCAACCCCTGCAACTTCTTCTGTTGTGGGCACAAAGGTAATCCTATCCTGGCAGGCAGGAGGCACGCCCTCTGATTGCAATGATATACATCCCAGGCAGGCTGCATTACAGATGGGTGAAGTGGGAAGAGGGGCCTCCCACCTTCCCATAAAGTAATTTTTTGCAGCAGGACACCCATAGGTGAGGCTGCATCTCCCTAGATGTTGTATTAACCTGTTTTCCTTGTTCTTTTTAAGCATGGCAATGGTCTTTTTGCGGACTTCTTCAGGACGGAAATTGCGCAAATCCTGACGTGTATCAGGATCACTCCTGAAGCCTGCCGCCCAAAAATTTCCCTTCCACCAGCCAACGGCAGTGTAAGTGAATAGGGGCAAGGGAGGTATATCGGAACTTGACCTGTGGAAGGCGGCAAGAGCGGTCTGGGTATAGGCAGGGGCCATAAAGGCAGCAACTGCCCGGACTTTTCCCTTGGCATTGCCAGGGTCCTCATCCAGCGCCACCATATCGTCCCGATCCTGATCCCAGCCCACAGGCAGGCGGTCAGGCAGCACAAAAAGCTCACTCCCTTCAGGCAGGGGAATAAGATCTCTGAGGTCTACCGGATGCAAGACACGGCCGCTCCTCCCTGCCATCTTAAGTTCAGGCAGGTCATAGATCTGGCCTTCAGAGTCCGCGTAGACCAGAGATGGCATTTCACTTGGATGTCTCATGAGACGAGTCTAAACTGAAATGGCATTAGTCTGTATATATTGGCATCCTTCATTATAGATTTGTATTCTCTCCTTGCAATCAACCAGTTAGGAACGGGAGATAAATAAGTTGGACAAAAATTAATAGGATTTTTTGTTGTAT
>JAGGRV010000641.1 GCA_021159445.1 Deltaproteobacteria bacterium
CATGTCATCACCATAGGTTTAAATCGCCAAGATATCTTTCTTGACGACTGAGACCGGAATGACTTGCTTGAATGCAATTTATGACAGTACAAGGCATAGTTACCTGAAATACTTAACCAGGATTCTAGGATCATTGCTGCCGATAGCATCCACGCCCATATCAACATAAGGCTTCAGAAGATCCTGGTCATCAATATTCCATATAAACTATTAAACTAACTCCCAGTCCCGCACGTCATCACTAACTTATTGAGAAATAACCCTGTTTTTGTATATTGCCTGCTCGGGCGGAGATTTTTTTCCCGGCCCTTAATAGAAATGCCAAATCTGCGTAATTCTGTTATGACATATCTTAATCCTTCGATTCAAAATGGTTCTTTCAATGATTGCCGAGGCGCTAAAATCTTTAGTTGAGTCATGAATACTTCAGAAATTGTAGCACGGATGTGCAGTAAGGAACTGAGTACTGCTGATATCAATGCCATATGCAAGGCTCGTGGTTTTTCACCCAACGAGGCAAAGAATCGCAAGTTTTTGGAAAACTTTATCCTCTCAGACCATGGTGTTGCCGAAGCCATGGACACGCTGACCCAAGAGGAAATCATTGTCCTGCATGCGCTTAAACAGAAATCCAGGGCAGTTGACATTCCCTTTTTTGATTGCATTTATGGTCCCCCTGATAGAAAATTTTCGTGGAGTACTACGTTTACAAAGAAGTATAAAGATGTCTTCAAACAGGTAAAGCAGTCTCTCATTCGCCGTGGTGTATTGCTTTTTGCTGAAGATACCGTCGTGGCTTGGGGAAAAAACACAAAATTGGAGAGATTGATTTTTCTTTTCCCTGCCGAATTTCAGAAATTTCTCCCTTTTCCCCTTGAGCCGATCAGAAACATCTCAGGTCCTGGGAATTCGAACGAATCGGTCCTGAGGAAAAAGCTGTTGGAAATAACCGGTGGTGGTGGCAACCTTCCAGTAATAGATGGAGAAGAATTCAAGCTGAACGTAATGGACAAAGAGCTATGCATGGGCAAAAAGGCATTCAAGGCCGAGTACTTGCACAAGTGGCAAAAGGCCGGCTGGGCCGGTGCCCTGGCAAAGCAGAAGGCCGATAAGTTACGGGCTGAACGGTTTTGTCTCACTGACGCTGTGAGCTATGCGTTTTCGCTGCTCAGGCCCGATGAGTGGCTTGCGGCCGGGCAACTGGGACCGGTCCTGAAGATCTTTTGTCATGGCCTCCATCTCGATGATGTACATCAGTATCCATGCGAGATCTGCCATAGTCCAAGGATGTCTCAATACATTCGACTATAGTGGATGCGCAACCCGCATACTCCCTCACCTCAATTTTGCCAAGAGCAGAAGGCTCTTGTTAGACATCCTGAAGGGGTGTGAAAGCAACGTCTGGTATAGCGTCGCATCGCTGGTCCAATACCTGAAATCCGAGCATCCCTGGTTTCTTATCCCTGAGAAGCCGCGCTATGAGCATCCGTCTGACAAGCTTGACGGGCGATATGGTAATTTCCGTGAAGGCAAAAGGTATTCTGATGATTATAAAACCATATCAGTCAAGGACCTAAATGCCTTTGAAAAAGTGGAAGGCCGCTATGTGGAATGTTTCCTGGAAGGTATCCCTCTAACACTGAGTTATCTCAGCGTGGCATATGACCGGAGTGAAGACGAAAAGATTTATCCTTCAATGAACAAGCTCAAGGGTTTCAAGTTAAACCAAGGCTTTTTGCGTTTCATGCACAAAGACATCATTTCCCCCAGGGTAACGGTCCAGCCCAATTTTGAAATCCACGTGGAATCACTTTTTTATCCGGCCGGCATATTGGCCGAACTTGCCCCCCCTGGCCGACATTGTCTCTGCCGACACGGTCTCTGTTTTGAAGTTAAAGAAAAAGAAGGTGGTAGCACAATTGGCCCGGGATGAATCACTGGACGTAACTGATCTCCTGAAGGACATCTCAGGCAAAAACCTGCCCCAAAACGTGTTGACTGAACTTGAGGAATGGGCAGGACATTCACAGGTATTCACCCTGTATGATGGGTTTGCCTTGCTGGAAGGGGACAAAAACCTGCTGTCTGCAAAGGATTTTACTGTTGAAAACACCACTCCTTCCCTTCGAATTGTGCGATCCTCTGAAGCGCTCTTTTCCAAACTCGAGGAGCAAGAGCTTGTTCCTATACTTGTCAGGCACCCGGAAAAATCTCTCAAGCCTTTACCTGATAAGGCCCGAACCGTATTTGCAAAGATAACCAAGGCAAGGCCCGAACGGAAAAGGAAAAAAACATTTACCCTGAGACGCAAGATCAGTATTACCTTATATTTTCCCGCCAAATCCCTGTTTGAGAAATGCCGGAAGGCATTGATTGGGCAGAGGGTCCCGGTCGAAGTAGAGCCGTCAGCAAACACGATTACCTATCTGAGGCAACACAAGGCCCTGGTAGCAAGTACGCTCAAGGCACTTGGAAAAGACTGTGTCATTCATATTGAGGATATTGATTCATGATTGACCCTGGGCCTCTCATTGTTCAAAGTGATCACACCCTTATGCTTGAAGTGGCACATCCAAAATATGCCGGGTGCCGGGATTTCCTGGCGTCCTTTACTGAACTGGTCAAATCGCCCGAGTTCATACATACCTACAAAGTCACTCCTTTGTCCTTGTGGAATGCCGCGGCCCTTGAAGTGCCTCTGGCCGATATCATCAGCGGTCTGGATCACTTCTCCCGTTATGAGCCCCCTTCAGGCGTTCTTTTAGATATCAGGGAATGGTATGGGGCATATGGTAAGCTCATCCTGGAAAAAGACTCAGGAACACGTTTGAGGTTAAGAATCACAGACCCGGTAATCCTTGAAAGGATATCCCATGATGACGAGCTAAAACGATTCCAGCTCTCAAAGACCGAAGATGGATTTTTCATTGAATCCGGCGAACGTGGTAATCTAAAGCAGGCCATGGTCAACGCCGGTTATCCGGTCAAAGATCTGTGCGGGTATGTGCGCGGGACGCCGACTGACATAGCCTTGCGCCGGACTGATATTGACGGCCATCTCTTTGCCCTGCATGATTACCAGATAGATGCAGTGGATGCCTTTTACCAATCCGGACGCTCTTCCGGCGGTAGCGGCATAGTTGTCCTTGCATGCGGGTCAGGCAAGACTGTCATCGGGTTGGGGATTATGAGCCGGATAGCCAACTACACATTGATTATTACTACCAATAACGTATCAGTCCACCAATGGAAAAACGAATTGATCGCCAAGACAACGGTCACTCCTGAAGAGATCGGCGAGTTTACCGGTCTTACCAAGACTATCAGGCCGATAACGATCACGACCTACCAGATGTTGACCTTTCGCCGCTCCAAAGAAGAGCCGTTTGCCAATCTGGATATTTTTACAGAACATAACTGGGGGCTTATTATCTATGATGAAGTTCATCTTTTGCCCGCACCGGTCTTTCGAGCCACAACTGCGATTCAGGCCAAACGACGTCTGGGACTCACTGCCACACTGGTGCGAGAAGACGGCAAGGAGGGGGATGTCTTTGCCCTCATTGGTCCCAAAAGATATGATGTGCCATGGAAAACTTTGGAGAGCCGGGGCTTTATTGCCGAAGCCATATGCACGGAGTACAGGATTCCTTTGCCTCCAGAGGAAGAACTCGAATACGCTCACGCCCCCAAGAGACAGCGTTTCCGCATAGCCGCAGAGAATTCCAGAAAACTCATTCTGACAAGGGAATTGATCTTTAACCACGCAGACGACAAAATCTTGATTATCGGGCAATATATTTCACAAGTGAAAAATATCGCCAAGATGCTGAACTTCCCCCTTATCACCGGTGGGACCAAACACGCAGATCGCGAGAGGTTGTATGGGGATTTCAGGAAAGGGGTGATCAAGGTCCTGGTTGTCTCCAAAGTGGCTAATTTTGCCGTAGACCTGCCTGATGCCAATGTGATGATCCAGGTCTCCGGCACCTTTGGCTCTCGACAGGAAGAGGCCCAGCGACTCGGCCGTATACTGCGTCCAAAACAGTGCTCTTCCCATTTCTACACTATAGTCTCAAAAGGGACTGACGAGCAGAGCTTTGCCGCAAACCGCCAGCTTTTTCTTGTTGAGCAGGGGTACAAATACCGAATCCGCTATTACGAAAATGGCGGTGATGCTGGAGTCCCGGAATGACAGTACAGAAATACAAAAGATGCTAAAGGATTCAGGGACAGTCCGAATCCAGATTCTGGGTGGGTGAAAAACCTCCTAAAAATCCAGCGGACTTTTTGCTTCTTTAGTAGTCTGGCTCTTAATCG